>JBBTZC010000024.1:0-3463 GCA_038078495.1 Patescibacteria group bacterium
TACCAGAACCAACTAAGCTCCATCACCAAGAGCACAGAAAACTCGAGGAATTTGGCTTTCCTGCCAGTGTTAAAAATAATAAAATCGCTAGCTCACTCTCGGAGGTTCTAGATTTCCAGCATCACGCCGACAGAATCCGTGAGGGCCTTCTCTATTTAATTGACGGTGTGGTTGTTCAGCTTGATGATCGGGAACTTTTTAGGGAGCTAGGCGTTATAGGGAAAGCACCGCGAGGGGCAATTGCTTTCAAATTTGCCCCAACAGAAGTTACGACAAAACTCCTAGATATCTTAATACAGGTTGGGCGACAGGGAACGATGACACCGGTAGCGGTACTAGAACCGGTTGAAGTCCACGGCGTTACTGTCAGTCGAGCAACCCTTCATAACGAAGATGAGATTAAACGGAAGAATATCCTAATAGGTGACACTGTTGTTGTTCGTCGAGCGGGGGATGTGATTCCAGAGGTTGTTGGCCCTGTTGAGAAGTTGCGTTTAGGCAAGGAGAAAGCATTTAATTTTCCTAAATCCTGTCCAGTTTGTGGTTCACCAATCGAGCGGAAAGTTGGTGAAGCCGCCTATCGCTGTAGCAACAAATCCTGTTTGGGCTCGCGTATTCTGCAGTTACGTCATTTCACCACCAAGGCCGCTTTTGACATCGCTGGCCTTGGTCCAAAGGTCATAGATAAACTATATGACGCTGGGCTCATTGCTGATCAAGCAGACATCTACCAGCTCAAAGCCGGGGACATTGCTCAACTGGAGGGTTTCGGTGAGCAGTCAGGTGAAAATATTATCGTCGCTATCAACGCTCGGCGACGAGTTGGCTTACGGCAGTTTATTTATGGCCTGGGAATCCGCCATGTTGGCGTTGAGACGGCAGAAGCAGTTGCGCAGAAGTTCGGTGAGCTGAAGAAAGTTCGACGCGCTGATCTGGAAGCTCTCCAGCAAGTGCCCGATATCGGCCCGATCGTTGCTAAATCTATCTATGAGTATTTTTCACGCGCCGATAACCAGCACCTGGTTGATCGACTGCAAAAGGAGGTCAAAATTGAGCTATCGGAGCGAGTAACCTCGGGCCCACTTTCGGACAAATCAATTGTTATTACCGGTACGCTCGCAACCATGACTCGACCTGAAGCTCAGCAAAAAGCTCGCGAACTGGGCGCGGACGTCAACGATTCTGTGTCAAAGAATACCGATATCGTTGTTGTCGGCGAGAATCCCGGCTCCAAAGCCAAGAGAGCCAAGGAGCTGGGCGTGAAGGTTTTGAGCGAAGAAGAATTTGTACAGTTGATCAGTTGACAGCCATACAAGGTTTGTATAGAATAAAAGTAAGGTGAAAACAAAAACGATTAATCTCTCTCTGTCGGGCGAGCTCCTTAGAGACGCCGATAAAGTGGCGAAGCTTCAATACCGTAGTCGGAGCGATCTGATGCGCGAAGCGTTGCGCCGTTTTATTAATAGCGCTCGGTTTGAGGAACTCAATAATTATGGACAGCTTCAAGCTAAAAAGCATGGGTTGACACCAGTAGACATTAACCGTCTCATCGCCGAAGTTCGCGCCGATAGTTGAACTGCCGATGAAAATCGTTCTTGACGCCAATGTTTTGGTGTCAGCGATCGTTTTTGGCGGCAAGCCCAAGGACATTATTGTTAGTGCCGTTGAAAGTGGCGAGATGCTTTGCATCTCCACTTTTGTCAAAACAGAGCTTCGGCGGATGCTGGCAGAGAAATTCTCTTTTGACGAGGAAAGACTGGCTGAAGTGGAACACTTTATCTCGGACAGTTTTATTCGAAACGAACCGACCAGTGTACCAAAGGTTATTAAGCGCGATCTCTCCGACAATAATGTCTTGGCGCTAGCGACCTTTGTGGCGGCGGACTATATCGTTTCCGGTGACAACGATTTACTTGAACTTGGTTCATACCAGGGCATTTCCATTCTGACACCTCATCAGTTTCTTGATCGGAGAAATTGACCATAGCTCCAAAGCCACCAAGGCCATAGAGTTGGGGGTGAAAACTGTTAGCGAACGAGAACCCCCTTCAGTTAGTCAGCAGGAGAACTAAACTAACTTCATCAATCATGACATTTCTGAAGAATCGCCGAGTTCTTTTCGTAACCGTATTTTTGCTTGCGATGTCCATCACAAATAGAGTCACGACTCAGATTATTCAGAATATATATCGGGATCCACAAACTTGGGCCGAGCAAATAGCGGTCTATAATATACATGGCATTGTTCAGGAATTACTCGTTGCAGGAATTATTATCGTGGCTTCGGGATCATTGAGAGATCCTGGAAAATTCGGCCACAGGATATGGCAAACTATTTGTGGGCTCTTGCTCGTAGCCTACAGTTTCATATCAAACATCGGTATAAATCTTTTCTATGAAGATCCAGCGCCATTCTACCGCTTCTATTCATTAGCACACTCTAGTCACATACTCGCAAACTATATTAATGCGACAACCGTTTTTATTGGGGCAGGACTAATCATTATCGCTATCAGAAGAGATATTCTTGCAAGAAGAATTGCCAGAACCGTCGTAGAGAATTAGACTGCTGAAAAAACAGGACCGATGGTTAACCAATAGCTAGCCATCTCGGTTGTGACTACCCAATTAGGTTGATATAATCAACCAAGATATGTCTGAACTTTCGCGGGAAGAGATTGAACATTTAGCCAAATTATCACGGCTGACTCTGTCGGAGGAGGAGAAAGAGAAATTTGCAAAACAACTACCAGACATACTGGAGTTTGTCGATCAGTTGTCTGTTGTCGCGAAGTTACCGACCGAAGCTTCTGCAAAAGCAGTACCTTTAGTCAAGTTACGATCAGACGAGGAGTCTAGCGAAAGACTCCCGTTAGAAGTTTTACAGAAACTAGCACCTTCTTGGAGTGACGATCAGGTTGAAGTCCCGGCAGTATTTGGTGAGGTTGAAGATGAAGGATAGTTACAACGCCTTCTTACATCCAGAGCTCGAGCCAATTTCCGGAGGTGAGGGATCTCTTAAGGGACTGAATATTGCTATTAAAGATAATATCTTGGTCAAGAATTGGCCGGCAACCGCAGGATCAAAAATCCTAGAAGGTTTTATTGCTCCTTACGATGCTACGGTTATTAAGAAGTTGAGAGCTGGTGGAGCAACGCTGGTGGGAAAAACCAATCTAGACGAGTTTGCTATGGGTTCAAGCACCGAGAATTCTGCTTTCGGACCCACGCGTAATCCCTGGGACACAAAGCGAGTTCCTGGTGGCTCATCGGGTGGATCCGCTGCAGCAGTAGCCGCAGGTTTATGCGACGCCTCCCTGGGTTCGGATACAGGCGGATCGATCCGTCAACCAGCAGCATTCTGCGGTATTACGGGTCTGAAACCAACCTACGGCTCGGTCTCACGTTACGGTTTAATCGCGCTGGCTTCCTCTCTCGATGTTATTGGTCCGTTTGCCCGAGA
>JBBTZC010000024.1:3563-9824 GCA_038078495.1 Patescibacteria group bacterium
TTTGGTAGCGAGGTGAAACGAAGAATTTTGATTGGTACTTTTGCTCTTTCCGTTGGTCACTACGATGCCTACTACCAGACGGCAGTTAACGTTAAAGACAAAATTACCGCTGATCACGAACGGGTGTTCAAAGAAGTGGATGTCCTCTTAACCCCGACAACGCCTGGTTTACCTTTTGAGTTTGGTGCTAAAAGTGATCCCGTTGAGATGTACCAATCTGACCTGTTGACCGTTGCCGCAAACCTGGCTGGGGTACCTGGCCTGTCGTTGCCGTGTGGATTTAGCAAGAGTGGGCTGCCGATTGGAGCACAGCTGATCGGTGCTAAGTCTCAAGAGAACTTACTGCTTTCAATTGCAAAACAGTACCAAAAAGAAACTGATTATCATTTAAAAAAACCAATAAAATCTGATGGGTAGAAGAGCACGACTAAAAAAACTAGCAAAAATTGAAAAGTTGCTTGAACAGAGACAGCAAGTTGAGCAACGGAAGGTTGTCGCCCGCTCACCGATGCTCCAACTTGCCAGGCGTTTTTTCCTGGTACTTATTGTCACCGTAGCCCTTCTCTACGTCGGCCAAGCCATTAGCCAGAAGATTGCGGCATCAGAAAGTAAAATAGAGGTTACTAAGTAATGTCGTGGTTGAGTTGGCTTTTTGGTGGCGGAAAGAAGGCTAGAGCTAAGATAGATTGGCTTGAGATAGAGACTCGCCAGAGGCAGATAGATGCTCTCGCCTCTCAAAACAACCAGTTAGCTTTTAAACAAACAATTATTGATTCGGATAAGCTGATAGACTCAATCATGAAACAGTTAGCTGCTGGCGCTACCTTTGCTGACAGGCTTAAAGCTCTTCGACCTAAATTTTCCCGCAGTTCTTACGATCAGTTATGGAAAGCTCATATCAAAAGAAACGAGTTGGTCCACGACAACGGTAGTTTTGTTGCGGACTGGGAGCTTTCTACCTATATGAGAACATACCGTGAAGCAGTATCGGTCTTAAGAGGGATTAGCTTGCAATGAAAGCGAGTACACATTCGTTTCGCTCACTAACGTTCGCAAAATGAGCTATCAGTTAGCTGTTGGGTTAGAAGTCCACGTTGAGCTAAAAACTAAAACTAAAATGTTTTGTGGTTGCGCCAATGACCCTTTTAATTCAAAACCCAATATTAATGTTTGTCCGGTATGTTACGGACTTCCTGGAGCCTTACCGCTTCTGAACAAAGAAGCGGTCCGCTTAACAGTTGAGCTCGGCCAAGCCCTAAACGGAAAAATTGCCCCAACTACCTTCTGGGCTCGCAAAAACTACTTTTATCCTGATCTACCGAAGGGCTACCAAATTTCTCAATCTACTTCGCCCATAGTCGAACATGCCAGAATCGAAATCGATGGCGCATGTCACGAGATACAAAGAATCCACCTGGAAGAAGACGCCGGAAAATCTATTCACCCTACTGGTTCATCTGGGTCGCTAGTTAATTACAACCGTGCTGGAGTTCCGCTTATGGAGATGGTGACCGAACCAGATTTCCACTCTGCAGAAGACGCCAAGCGCTTCTGTCAGGAAATCCAAAGAATTGTTCGCGCACTTGGGATATCTGACGCCGATATGGAAAAAGGCCAGATGCGCTGTGAGGCTAACATCTCGGTCAGCAATCAGCCATCAGCCATCGGCAATCAGCCAGAAAAAGAGCCGACAGCCGAGAGCCGACAGCCGAGAGCTGTCCCCTTAGGCACCAAGGTGGAGGTAAAGAATATTAATTCTTTTCGTGCCGTCGAGAAGGCAATTACTTACGAGTACGAACGACAAACAGAAGCGCTAGATAAAGGCGAACCTGTTATACACGAGACTCGTACCTGGGACAGTATTACTAATAAAACTGTATCTATGCGCTCAAAGGAAACGAGCGCCGACTACCGTTACTTTCCTGAGCCAGATTTACCGATGGTAGCTATCAGCTTTCAGCATTCAGCTGTCAGCCGGGAATTACCAGACGAGCGGCGAAAGAAACTGGAGGCAGTTGGTGTGCCAGCGACGATCGCTCAATCTCTGGTAGATAAACAGCTTGACGATAGAGTGTTAGTAATCAATAGCCGAGCACCAGAGTTAGCGAAAGAAGCGGCTCACCTGTTGTTAGAGTCAACGGCTTTTGCCGGCTTAGGGCTCGATGACCAGATAGAGCTTCTAACAGCTAAAAAGTCGAGCGGTTGGACAAAAGATACTCTCTCTGCCGTAATGAAGGAGATTGGTGAAGGCAAATCAACCGAAGAGGTGATTACAAACTACTCAGAGACAATCGTCCTAGAACCAATCATTGTTGAGGTTATAACTGCCAATCAAGCGGCTGTTAATGATTACATATCAGGCAAAGAAAACGCCCTCCACTTCTTAGTGGGCCAGGTGATGGCCAAAACCAAGGGCAAGGCCAATATCAACGAAGTTCGAACCAAGCTGGAGAGATACTTCAAGGGGCTTTAAATACATCGTTACGCACGGCACTTGGAGTACCAAAAGTGCGTATCAATGTATTTAACCCCCTAAATCTTGAGTTGTGGTACGCTGTAGCTATGTCTGGAACATCTTTTTCGGATCGGATTTTTGAGCTACTAGCCAAATCCTGGGATCGTTTGCCCCAGCTGTTGTTAACCCTGATCGTCGGCTTTATCTTGATAAAACTAATTAAGGCTTTTTTACACGGTCTGGTTGGTTACTCAAAAGCCAATTCAGCCTTAAAAGGGATTTTACTTTCGGTTCTTGATGTGGCTTTATGGATTTTCCTTATTGCCGCTCTTATGGCGCAAGTTGGTCTTACCCAGATATCTCTTGCTCTGTCCGGTACGGTTGCAATTTCAGCTTTAGCTCTTTCAGCCGGTTCAACTGCTTTCGTCCAAGATTTGGTTGCCGGTATTTTTCTTGCCCAAGATCCGGACTTCAATCCCGGAGATCGGATAAAAGTTGACGAAGTCGAGGGTGTTGTCGAGCGGATGGACGCTCGAAAAATCCGCCTTCGTGATGATAAGGGAGTTCTTCATATCTTTCCCAACTCGCATTTTGATCGGTCGGCTTGGATGGTCCTAAAAAAACGCTAAAATGTATTCAGGAGGGCAAATGAAAACGGGTACATTTTCGATTTATAACGGGGGATTATAAAATGGTTACACAAGATTGGATTAACTGGCTTTCGATCATCGTTTTATTAGGTTTCTTAGTAGCCTTGGTTTACTTTATTGTTGTGCTCCACCGAGCCAATAGAGTAGTAACTCGTCTAGACAACTTAACGGGTACGTTTGGAGGATTTGTGAAAGAAATTGTACCTGCTATTGTTAATATGGGTACTGTTGTAACTGCCGTGCAGTCTATTTTACGGACCCTGGTAGAGACAAAAGACGACAAGAAGAAAAAGAAATAGGAGGTAACTGTCATTATGGATTTAAACACAACCCGTTCAATTAAGCCGTGGAAAACTTTTAACACTAACAGGGCAACTTGGTGGAAGTTTATTGGAGTAACTTTGGCAATTATTGCCATCGCCTTTGCTGGCTCACTTTGGACTCTCTATATGCTTTCTGCCACGGCCGGTGGGGTAAAACTCCGTGAAAAACTGGGAATAAACAACGTTAACGGAATTAATGTCCAGTCAACTAGAACCGACAAGATTATTATTGAAGAATCATCGGCGGTTATTGAAGCTAATAAGAAGGTTGGTCCGGCTGTCGTCAGTATCCTTAGTACCGCCCAAGGCTCGATAAACCCGTTTACAGGGCAAGCTCTAACCCAACAAAGTTCTGGGACGGGGTTTATAGTTACCAGTGACGGCCTGATAGCCACCAACAAACATGTTGTCAAAGGTGGACAGTCTTTCACCGTAACAACAGCCGATGGCAAAACATTTGACGGTACTGTGGTGGCAACTGACCCGACAAACGACTTGGCCTTGATGAAAGTTGAAGCCCGAGGATTACCGGTAGCGGACTTAGGTGACTCGGATAGAGTTGAAGTTGGACAGTACGTCATTGCCATCGGCAATGCTTTGGGTGAATTTCAAAATACGGTAACGCTCGGTGTTATCTCTGCCGAGAATCGGACAGCAAGCCCGGCTGACAGTTCGGGTAACATTGAAATGCTAGACGGTTTATTTCAAACCGATGCCGCCATCAACCCCGGTAATTCAGGCGGTCCGTTATTAAATTTAGCCGGTCAAGTAATAGGCATGAACACGGCTGTTGCCAGTGGTAATGCCCAAGGAATTGGTTTCGCCTTGCCTGTGAACGATTTGAAGCGTGACCTGGAGTCTTATAATAAAACGGGTAAGATTCTACAGTCGTATATTGGTGTCGGGGTAAAATCTATTACTAAAGCGATTGCTAAATCAGCCAAACTTCCGGTAGATCAGGGTGCCTACGTGGTCAATGTTGTGACCGGCTCTCCGGCCGCCGCCGTTGGTATTAAGGCGGACGATATCATCACTCAAGTTAATAAGGATAAGATCACCGAAACGTCGCCTCTGCCGCGAACCATTCATCGCTATAATCCCAACGACAAAGTTACCCTGACACTATTACGTGATAAAAAAGAAATAACACTTGAAGTTACTCTTGGGGAACTTGGTCGTTAGGCAGGGCAAAACAAAAACGGTCACGGTGGGCTAAATCCTTTTCCAGCAGGATTTGATGGTTGGGCAGATACTGCCCAACCATATCCCCAACTCTTGCTCCGTGGGTATCATCAATCTCTAAGGCGACAATACTAGACTCTTTGAGATGTGCCCCAACTCCTTTACTGAATAATCTGATCCATTTTAAGCCATCTCTGCCAGCCACAATAGCGTCTTTTGGTTCGAAATCTCGAACTTGGCTATCTATATATCTCCAGCGAGTAGCTGGGACGTAGGGAAGATTGGCAATTACTAAGTCGTATTTGCCTTCTACAGGTTCAAACAGACTTCCGTTACGGAAAACTATATCTACTTGGTTATTCTTGGCGTTACATCTTGCAGTTTCCAGTGCCATTAATGAGATATCCGTTGCTTCAACAGTAGAGTTGGGCAACAACTTTTTTAAAGTGATCGCTATCACACCTGAACCAGTACCGACATCAAGAATTCTTGGGCGGTCCGAAAGATACATTTTTGCTAACTCGACGGTTCTTTCTACTAGCTGTTCAGTCTCTGGACGGGGGATTAAGGTCGAAGAGTTAACTCCAAAATCAAAACCATAAAAATTAACCGTACCTTCTTGGTACGCACGCGGCATCGACATCGGTAGATTAAGAATCTGCAAGGGCGATATTGGCTTCTTGGAGCGACTCAACAACAGGTTCGATCGCACCATCCATAATCTGATCAATATTATGCCAGGACTTGTTAATTCTGTGATCTGTAACTCGGCTTTGAGGGAAGTTGTAGGTCCGGATTTTATCACCCCGGTCACCAGACTTTATCATTGCTCTGCGGGTATCTCCCATTGACTGTTCTTGTTGGGACCGCGCCGCTTCCCATAATTTACTTCTCAAGACTGCCATAGCCTTCTCTTTATTTTTTAGCTGGCTTCGCTCATCCTGACAGGCGATAACTATACCAGTTGGGATATGGGTAATTCGAACGGCTGAGTCGGTTGTATTGACCGATTGCCCACCAGCACCGCTTGAGTGATAGACGTCTATTCGTAAGTCCTGGGGGTTAATATGAACGTCAACGTCCTCGGCTTCTGGCATCACAACAACGGAAGCGGCTGACGTATGGATCCGGCCGGATTTTTCGGTCTTTGGAACACGCTGGACTCGATGGACTCCACCTTCAAAACGTAAGGCGGCGTATGCTTGGGGTGATTTAACGAGCATCGTGGCAGACTTAACCCCACCTAGCTCGCTACCGCTCTTATCTACCAATTCGACGCGCCAACCCTGTCTCTCACTGTAGCGCTGGTACATGCGCAGTAATTCACCAGCAAAAAGCTCGGCTTCGTCTCCACCTGAACCGGAGCGAACTTCAATCACAGCGTTACGTTGGTTTTCGGGACTCGTTAAATCAACCTGACGGCGCAATCTTAATATTTCCTCGCGAGCGAGGTCTTTTATTTCCTTGTCTTCGGTTTGCTCGAAAAGGCTTTGGGCTTCTTTAAGCTGACGCAAGATTTCTTTATCCATATTTACTCAAGAGAAGTTTAACAGAAAGAAGCCTTCTATTCTAACTTTGAACTCTTGAAGGGATATTTCAGGTTTGGTACAATTGTCAAAGTAAATCAATCGACAACCGATTGTTTTTCACA
>JBBTZC010000025.1:0-9652 GCA_038078495.1 Patescibacteria group bacterium
TTGAAGACAGTGATTGATCGGCCCATTTGAACCTGGGCAGCGTATTTATCCATATTTTGGCGCAGCTCTTTGAGGCCAATTATTTTTTCTTTCATTCTAATCATTAAGTTAATCTTTAGGTGAACAATTGTCAAGACACTATTCATACAACAGCGGCGGGCAAAATTGCCCGCCGCTTTCTACGCAACTTTCGCGATTTTACTTTGCTTCTTCTTTTGGTTCTTCTGGCTGGTTTCCGCCAGCTGGCGGAGTATCCGGGGTGCCATCTCCGCCAGCTGGCGGATTTTGGCTTTCTTCTTCCGGCTTGGGCTGATCCGCATACATCGCGGCGCCGATTTTTTGAAGGGCGGCGGACAACTTCTCCGCTTCGGTTTTGATTTTGTCTTTGTCGTCACCGTGGAGAACACCTTTGACGGCGGTAACAGCGTCTTCGACTTCGCGTCTGTCTTCAGGTTTTCCGCCAGCTGGCGGATTATCACCAGCGTCTTTGAGGGTTTTTTCGGCCAAATGAACGAGGTTTTCCGCCCCGTTTCGCTCTTCGACCAACTCTTTTTTCTTTTTATCTTCTTCGGCGTGAGTCTCGGCCTCTTTTTTCATTTTTTCGATATCAGCATCAGACAAACCAGAGCTAGCGGTAATGGTGATGTGCTGCTCTTTAGAGGTGGCTTTATCTTTGGCTTTGACGTTTAGAATACCGTTGGCGTCGATATCAAAAGTAACTTCCACTTGCGGGACACCACGCGGAGCCGGTGGAATACCATCAAGATGGAATTTACCTAATGTGCGGTTGTCGCTAGCCATCGGTCGTTCGCCTTGCAAAACATGAATTTCAACTGATGGCTGGTTGTCGCTGGCAGTAGAGAACGTTTCGGTTTTAGAGGCAGGAATAGTGGTATTGCGCTCAATTAACGGTGTCATAACGCCACCAAGCGTTTCTAAGCCAAGCGTCAGTGGGGTGACATCAAGCAGAAGAATGTCTTTAACTTCACCGGATAAGACGCCGCCTTTGATCGCCGCGCCTAAAGCGACGGCTTCGTCGGGGTTAACGCCCTTACTTGGTTCTTTGCCGAAAGCGTCTTTGACCAACTGCTGGATTAACGGCATTCGGGTCATACCACCAACGAGAATGACTTCGTCGATATCGGATTTGTTCAGCTTGGCGTCTTTGAGCGCAGATTCGCAGATGGCTTGGGTTTTTTTTATTAGCTCGCCAACCAAACTTTCGAGTTTGGCGCGCGTTAGGTTCATCTGCAAATTTTTCGGACCATCAGCGTCGGCAGAGATAAACGGCAGGTTAATCTCCGCTTCCTGGGTTTGCGAGAGCTCGATTTTGGCCTTTTCGGCCGCTTCCTTAACTCTCTGCATCGCCATAGCGTCGCCGGTCAAATCGACACTTTCTTTATTTTTGAACTCCGAAACGATCCAGTCCATAATTTTTAGATCGATATCGTCACCGCCAAGGTGAGTATCGCCGCCGGTGGAGAGGACCTCAAAGGTGGCTTCGCCGTCGGCGTGACCCATTTCAATAATGGTGATATCAAAGGTGCCGCCACCAAAGTCGTAAACAGCCACTTTCTGATCTTTCTTCTCGTCTTTGCCAACGCCGTAAGCCAGAGCGGCGGCGGTTGGTTCGTTGATGATATTTTTGACTTCCAAGCCGGCGATGGTGCCGGCATCCTTGGTGGCCTGGCGCTGGGAGTCGTTGAAGTAGGCCGGGACGGTAATAACCGCACCATCAACTTTTTCGCCGAGATAGGCCTCGGCGTCAGCTTTGATTTTAGCGAGAATCATTGAGGAGACTTCTTGGGGGGTGGAGTCGTTTTCACCCATTTTGACTTTAACGCCGCCGTTTGCTTTAACGATCTTGTACGGCATCAGTTTGATATCGCGCTGAACCTCTTCGTCTTCAAACTTACGACCCATCAGACGCTTGATCGAGTAAACAGTGTTTTCGGGGTTGGTAACGGATTGACGCTTGGCCAGTGTGCCGACGAGTCGTTCGCCTTTTTTATTAACCGCAACAATAGACGGCACAAGATTACCGCCTTCAGCAGTCGGGATCATTTTAGCTTTGCCACCCTCAATAACAGCCGAAGCCGAGTTAGTAGTACCTAGATCAATTCCAATTATTTTTCCCATTGTTATTTTGCCTCCATATTTTAGTTAGTAAGCTAAATGTAAAGGACGCTTTACATTTTGTCAAGAACCGCTGTCACAACCCTTGACTTCTCTCCGAAGTGGTGCTAAGATTTCAACAGTTTGATTATTGGAGGTAGACGGTGGAACAACGATCCCCTGCGCAGACTGCGGAGTGCCCTTTCGAGGAAATAGTGGTAGATCCACAACTCATCGGGGGAGCAGACGACTTTCCTCCCTTCGTCTGGGAGGCTGACGGCGAAACCTTGCCCTACAAAGACGAGCTGGCGTACAAGTTGCCCTCGTACCTCACAGTTTATCCAACCGATGAGGCAGCGAGGCATGACTCGTCAAAACCCTGTCCTTTCTGGAGGTTCAACGGCAAAACTCGAAAAATCCATTCTACTTATGCTGTGGCGTTGGCTAAGCATTTCAAAATGGACGGGGTGGAACTCTTGGGCGAAGACGGGATACAGCTTGCCGTATGGCCCGTAACCAAGTGACTAGAGTTATCCGGTGAGGTAGCCAGAATGAATCCTGAAGAGCTCGGAGTAATCCGGGCTTTTTCTTTGCCTAAAAAAGTATTAGCGTTAGGGTAACAAGGAGGTGGGGAGATGCCTCACACTACGCACTTATCTGACGAGCAGATTTTAGCGGAGCGCCGCCGAGATCTGCCCAGGGGTCACGAGAACGACTTGCCGCCGCTTGTGCCGGAGATTGGACGACATAGCCCAATCTGCCGATGCCCGGCGTGCAAACGCGAACGCGAGCTGGGAGCGAATTCATCGCTCCACCCAATTCGTCTCGGCAGGATGTTCGGTTTCGTCTAAAGGAATCATCCGACACTCCTCCTACACCAAGGGCTCCTGCGATCGCGGGAGCCCGAAATCTTTACTTACCCCTTGGAAACGCGAACCTTGGCGGGTTTCACAACCTGGCCGTCGATAGTCCAGCCGGCTTCGATTTCGGCGATGATATGATCGGCCGGGACTTCGACAGACGGTTCATGGGAGATAGCTTCGTGGAGATTATGGTCAAATAGGGCTTCGGCGGTCGGGATGCGCTTGAGTCCTGCGTCGCCCAGCACTTGTTCAAGCTGATGCTCTATTAAACGTAGACCGGAAAAATAGGTAAAAATCTTTTGGTAATCCCCTTCGGTCAAGTTCGGCAGATCTTCCAAACTAACTTCCGGCGCGTGCATGCTGGCCCGATAAAAGTTGTCGAAAATGGGGAAAAGTTTTTCGAGCAAATCGCGACTGGCGTGCTTTCTCAAGGCGTCCTTTTCAGTCTCAACTCGTTTTTGGAAATTGGCGTACTCGGCCGCTAAGCGCAGCTTGGCTTCGTGTTCAGCGGCAAATTCTTTTTCAAGATGGGTTAATTTCGGATTGTTTGGTTTCTTTGGCATCGTCGCTCTATTTTACCGCCAAACCAGTTTTGCGTCCAGGTTAAATTCTGTTAGATTTTGGCCATGGCGTGGCTAACTCCATCTCGAAAATTTGCCTTAACTTGTCTTACGATTATTGCTGGTGCGACGATCAGTTCCTACATCGAGATTGATCGTCTGATAATCGGCTGGATTTCCGTACTCTGGTTATTAGTTGCTCTAAGTGGTCAATCCGAACCGATCGAAACAATTGCCTGGAGCTTGTTTGGATTAACTTTCGGTGCATTTTTATGGCAAATGACTGCCGGTGAGGTTTGGTTGAACTTGGCAATAGTAGGCAAACTTGCCGACTCGCTGTCTCATTTGCGAGACGTAATTGTTGATAAAATTTCTTTTGCCTTACCCGAACCACACGGCTCACTGATGTCAGGAATACTGCTTGGCAATCGGATTCGACTCGATCGTGACTTAATCGACATTTTCCGCGCTGTTGGTCTAACTCATATCATCGCCGTTTCTGGCTATAACTTAACGATTCTAACCGCCAACGTTACTAGCATTTTCTGGCCGCTAATCGGTCGCAAAGCCCTGTGGATTTCGGCTGGCGTTATCGCCTTCTTTGTTATTATCACCGGCGTCCCGGCCTCAATACTGCGGGCGGCGGCGATGGCCTTAACGGTCATTTTGGCGAAATATTTGGGCCGGCCGAGTCGTGCGGTCAACGTGCTGATTTTCGCCGCGGCGATTTTAGTAATGTTCGAGCCAAAAATTGTTTTTGACGTTGGTTTCCAGCTTTCCGTCGCCGCCACTTACGGGCTGATTCGCCTCTCGCCGTACATCGACCGATTGTTAGCTCGAACAAAACTACCGGTGATTTTGCGGCACGTCATTTCGGAAACTGCGGCCGCGATTTTGCTGACCACACCGCTGATTGTCGGGCATTTTGAGCGATTGTCGGTTGTCTCGCCGCTCTCAAATATCTTGGTTCTGCCGCTTATTCCAGTAGCGATGGCAATCGGCTTAATTGCTGTAGGGTTTCTCTTAATTATCCCCGTAATCGGCAATGTCTTGATTTTAGCTAGTTGGCCGCTGTTAACGTGGGTGGTTTTCATCAGTGAAAAATTGGCGAGCTGGCAGTTCGCCTCAACCGATTTGACGCTACCGGCCGTGGTAATTGCTGGCTTAATGGCAGTAATTGTCGGATCTCTCGAATGGCTCAACGTTAGGCGACCGTTGCAATACGACCTCTTTGACCGGCTGGACGCCGAGGAGCGCGATGCGTCATAACCGCGCAATCCAATTTGTATTTGCCGTTGCCGCCCTACTGCTCATTACGTTTGGCGCCTCGCAATTTCAGGCGGCCGAGCGCGACAGCGACGGCTCGCTTCGCCTCTGGATTTTGGACATCGGCCAAGGCGACGCCATTCTGATTGATACGCCCGAACATCAACAAATCTTGGTTGACGGTGGCCGGGGAGCGCAGGTTTTGGCGGAACTTGCCAAAGCCCTACCATTAACTGATAAAGAACTTGATCTCGTCATTTCCACCCATAACGACGCCGACCATTCCGGGGGCTTAAACGATGTACTGCAACACTACAAGGTTAATAAAATTTGGCTGACTGGAGCTGTTGGCACCACTAAGACTTACCAAACTTTTGTCGGCTTGATTGCCGAGCGTCAGATTCCGGTGGAGAAAGTAATGGCCGGCGCCACGATGAGTTTCGGATCCCTGCAGGGCATTGTGATTTCGCCGCTTGAAAATTACGACGGCATAACGCCGGAGGAGTCGAACGCCACCAGTATCGTCACTTTTTGGCAGTACGGAGCAGAAACTTTTATGTTGACCGGCGACGCCGAACTGCTCCAGGAACAGGCGATGGCCGAGCGGGGGCTGTTGCGCCACACTGATATATTGAAGGTCTCGCACCACGGCTCGCAAACTGCCACCGGCGAGCCGTTCCTGCGTTTGACATCGCCAAAAGTCGCCGCGATATCATCCGGCGCGCGCAACCAATACGGCCATCCGCACCAGTCTGTCATTAACCGCCTCCGGAGCTTGAATATTCCCATCCTTCGCACCGACCAGGACGGCACGATCCGTTTCTCTATCTGGCCCGATCGCTTTAGTTACGAAACCGGCCTGTAATATAACCCGATACCTAAACGGTGGGGGGTAAATTACTTTACTTGTCTTATCTATTTGAATAGATAAGAATATTAGAGATGGCTAGAAAAAGGTTGCCCGTGGATCAGAGCCACGAAAACGATCAGTACGTGACTCTAGTTACTGGCGGGCCGATGAAATACTACAATCGGCGACGTGTTAGAAAGGTGTTTGCCCAAAAGCTTCAAGCGCCGGGGTTCGAGCCGATTAAGGTCCAATGGTATCAAACTATAACCTGCGAAATTATAGCCGCTCGGCATCGTCAAGGAATGTCTCAAGCCAGTTTGGCTAGTCTGCTCGGAACCGCCCAGTCCGCCATTTCACAACTTGAAACCGGCAAGTCCAACCCCACGGTCGAGCTCCTCGATAGAGTGTTGACGACATTAAAGCTATCGATGGAATTAACTATTAACCCGAAAAAATAACCTAACTCCCTTATCTATTCTAATAGATAAGGGGGTTAGAAATAGGTTGACAGTTGGGAAGTGGTCATTACTGGATTTGGTGTTTGTGCTCTGGTGGCCTTGCTGGCAACGGAGTAGAATCGGGGAAATGAGCGGTCATAGTAAGTGGTCGAGTATAAAACATCAGAAAGGCGCCGCAGACGCTAAGCGCGGTGCGGTTTTTTCAAAGTTAGGTAACGCTATCACCATTGCGGCACGCGGTGGTGCCGACCCGGAGACGAATTTCCAACTGCGAATCGCCATCGATAAAGCCAGGGCCGCCAATATGCCGAAAGACAATATCGAGCGCTCAATCGAGCGTGGCAAAGGCGGGGCGGCTAGCGGTTTGGAGGAAATTACTTTTGAGGCTTACGGCCCGGGTGGAACGGCGTTTTTGGTTGAAGCCGCCACTGACAATCGCAACCGCACCGCTTCGGAGATCCGGCATACGTTGGGTAATCACGGCGCCAAGTTGGCCGATTCCGGTTCGGTGGCTTATCTTTTTGAAAGAAAAGGCGTTATGGCGCTATTGGCCAACGGCCAAGCTGAAGAGATTGAACTAATGGCGATTGACGCCGGCGCCGATGATGTCGAGACCGACAGCGAGCGAGTGTTTATTTACACCGAACCACACGATTTGGAGCGAGTACGAAAAGCTTTGGCAGAGAAAGGTTTTTCGATCGAAGAGTACGCACTCTCCTGGGAGCCAAAAACAACGATTCCCATAACCGACCCGAAGATAGCCGAGCAAGTCATTAAGCTCTCGCATGAGCTTGATAATCTCGACGATGTGACTAAGGTCTCTAGTAACTTTGACATCCCAGAAAACCTGCTAGGGTAGTTAGGTGATGGAGGGAAAACGAATTCTAGGGATCGACCCGGGCTCGGGAAGATTGGGATTGGGGCTGATTGAGATCATTAAAGGTAAGCCACATCTAATCCATTACGACTGCATTGTTACAACCCCTAATTCCCCTGAACCACAGAAACTTTCTTTTATTTACTACGAAATCGTTAAGAGATTAAACGAGATTAAACCAGACTTAATGGCAATCGAAACGCTTTTTTTTGCTCGTAATATAACTTCGGCTTTTTCGGTTGGTCAGGCTCGCGGAGTAGTCCTCTTGGCTGCTGCTCAGGCCAACATCGAAGTTGTCGAGATAGCACCGTTACGTTTAAAAAAAGTCTTACTTGGTAATGGTAACGCAAAGAAAAAAGATGTTCAGAACTTCATAAGACACTACTTCAATATAGATGCTAAGAAAAAACTTGGTGATGACGCCGCAGATGCTGTTGCAATTGCTTTAAGCCAAGTCTTCATTGCCCCATAGTGATATCCTAATATTATAGGATGCCACAGTTGCGACAGAATATTATTACTGGAGATTGGGTTGTTATAGCTCCGGAACGGGCTAAGCGACCGAGTGAATTTGTTGTTGCTAGCCAGCCATCTCCTACCTCCAAAGATAATTGTCCTTTTTGCGTGGATAACGATAACTACACAAAGGGTCGCCTTAAACATTACGAAACAGATTTGGTCTATGTCATTCCTAATAAGTTTCCTGCGTTCGTTGAAGATTCTACTCGTTGTAGCGCACGATCCTATAAAGTTGAGAACGATTTTTTCTTAGCTAAACCGTCCCTTGGTGGGCATGATGTAATAATAGTAAAAGACCACGACCGACCGTTACCAAAGTTTGATCACAATACTTGGCGAGATTTACTAGTAATGATCAAAAAACGTTATGAACACTTCGATAAACTCTGTAATAACGAGTACACCATGGCTATTTATAACGAAAAATCTGCTGCAGGTGCTTCTATCGTTCACCCGCACGCCCAGATCTTTTCCTCAAATATAATCCCCAACTTAGTCTCTCGCGAGCTAGCGGAGTGCCAGCATTATTTTGAGCTAAATAGCCGGAGCCCGTTTGACGACATGATTCACCATGAACAGACATTTGAAAAAAGAATTATTGCTGAGAACGACCACTATATCGCTTTCGTCCAATACGCCGCACGCTTTCCATTTGAAACCTGGATCGTACCCAAATACCAAGTTAGCCGTTTCGATAAGATTTCTGCCCCACAGTTAGCCTCCTTGATCCCAGTCCTTTCTAAGGCTATGAACAAGATCAACGTTGCGTTAAATGAACCCGCTCTTAACTTCTATATTCATTCGGCTCCTAACTCACTTGAGGAAGCTGAGTACTACCGGTGGCATCTAGAGATTGCTCCCAGACTCGGTAATTTTGGGGGCTATGAGATGGGGAGCGGTGTGGTGATCGATGTCTTTAGTCCGGAAGTTGCCGCTGATTATCTTAATGGTAAGCGCCAGATCGATTGATTAGGCGTCCTTATTGCTCTACAATATGGGCACAACGAACCATTGAGATATGACACCAGCATTATTACGACAACAAAAATTAGCCGCTCAGCTAGCTGCAACCGAACCAAAAGTTCGAGCGATTTATGTTGCAACATATATCCCACGTGAGTGCGGTATTGCTACGTTTACCAAAGACTTAACAAATGCGATCAATGTTTTGAATCCGCACCGCTTAGCAGATATCGCCGCACTAGACGACGAATCTCTCGGTGGCGAACACCTCAATTATCCATGGGAAGTTAAGTATAAAATTGATCAAAAAAGTTTAAAGAGTTTCTTAGACGCCGCCGACTACATCAACCAATCCAGTGCGGAGATTGTCAGCATCCAGCACGAGTTTGGCATTTTTGGAGGTAAATACGGTGAATATGTTGTGCCTTTTATTGAAGCGATTAAGAAACCCGTAGTGCTAACCTACCACACAGTTCTACCTTCGCCTAACGAACAACAAAAAGACATCATTGAACGAATTAGTACTAGGGCCAAAGCAATTGTGGTAATGGTCCAAACCGCAGCCGATAGGTTGGTGGATGTTTACGGAGTTAGCCCCAAAAAAATTGTTGTTATTCCCCACGGTATTCCAGACATTACCTTTGGCCCAAGCCAACCCCACAAGGCGGCCCTGGGCTACTCTTCTAAAACCCTAATTTCAGGATTTGGATTACTCGGACGTGGCAAAGGGTACGAACATGCGATCGAAGCAATGAAAGATGTTGTCGCCAAGCACCCTAACGCCCACCTGTTACTACTTGGCCAAACTCACCCTGTAGTTTTACGAAATGAAGGCGAAAAGTACCGACAATCTTTAAAGCGCCTTGTAAAAAGACTGGGGCTAGAAAAGAATGTTGAGTTCGCCAACCGCTATTTGTCTCTACCGGAAATCGTTAGATATCTACAGGCAACAGATATATATATCACACCATTTCCAGGGCTCGACCAAATTACTTCTGCAACATTAGCTTATGCCATTGGAGCTGGAAAAGCTTGTGTGTCTACACCTTATTTATTTGCTAAAGAAGTTCTCGCCGATGACAGGGGGCTCTTAACCGAGCCAGATGACGCAAAGGATCTGGCGGAAAAGATTAACTTTCTACTAGATCATCCTCGAAAGCGTCATGAGATGGCTCGTCGAG
>JBBTZC010000026.1:0-14822 GCA_038078495.1 Patescibacteria group bacterium
CGATCACATCAATAGCCACTTCAACCTTGTCGTGATCGATCTCGCTACCAAAGGCGACACCACCGAAAGTGTAAGTGGCGCTATAACCGCCACCAACGCCGTAAACCCAACCTCGCTGTTCCCGCAATGCCTGGAGCAGTCGACCTCCGGTTCCAGTCATCAAGTCAGCCAAGATGTCGGCGGTAAAGTAGCGATCGTCGTTCCAGCCGAATGTCGGCCAACCAATAGTGAACATGTCCTGTGTCAAACTCGGGTGAGTGTCGCGACTATCGGTCTTGCTTTTATTGAGGTTCGGCGTAAGAAGGGGCATCTCAACCCCATCCAGTAGCTCGCCAAAACGCTCATCGACGAACTTTAGTGCCTCCTTGATTGAGATGGGACCGACCACCACCATTACCATATTCTGTTTGGTGTAGAGCTGCTGGTATAAGTCACGGAGATACTCAACCTCCATAGTCAGGATGTCATTCATCTCACCGACGACCACCCGGCCGTACGGGTCTTCGCCGTAGAGATCGCGGTCGATGATTCTGCCCAGAGCAAATTTTGGGTCATTTTCTTTCACCCCACGCTCATTGGCGATTACGAGCCGCTCTTTTATCTGCGTTTGCTCGTCGAAGACTGGTCGACAGACTACCTCCTGAAGAAAGGCTAGGGCTCTCTCGAGATGATTAGGGATGAAATGGATCCAATAACGAACTCGCTCGCGATTGGTCTGGCCATTCCAATTAGCGCCAATCTGCTCGTGAAGTTGGTGGATCGCTCGCTCCGAGGGGTAGTTTTGGCTACCCTTGAAGAGCATATGCTCTAAGAAGTGGGCGGCTCCAGAGGCCGAACCATCATAACCACTGCCGGCTCGGAAAAAGGCACCGATGGCCATGGTTTTAGCGTTCGGATCGCTCTCGACAACGACGGGGACTCCCAAAGGAGTCTGGGTGTAGACAGTTTCCAAATTGTTTCTCCTAATTTTCAAGCCGTTTTAGGGCTAGCGAACTATCGGAAGTCTACATGGGAATTGTTAATATGTCAATATGTTCAGTCCTGTTTCGTGAAGCAATATTGTGTAACGGAAAAAGCCACCGCTTACGCAGTGGCCTTTCCCTTATCCTCCCAAATGCTATCTACCTCAATAAGAATTATGCGCGACCAATTATATGAGGCCGCGGGCGAAAGCTATTTCGAAGTTTTGAAAATTTAACATATTATATGTGGGATGTCAAGAGTAAAACGATGGTTTTTGGGTTCTACTACCGAAGACATATTATCTGTGTCGATGTTAGAGCCGCTTGGGCCGGCCTCGTGGCAGAAACTCTACACAAATTTTAAAAGTTTGAAGGTAGTGTTAGAAGCTAGTACAGACGTTCTTATGAAAGCCGGTCTCAATGCTCATCAAGCTGAGGCGTTAAAAAATCGTCCAAAATCGGTTGATGCGGCCAAACATTTACTTAGTAGTAAAAAAATCGAAATTGTTACAATCGACTCTCCTGACTACCCAGTTCTTTTGAAAGAAATTAATGACCCACCACTTTGGCTTTTCTGTCGCGGTAACAAAAAAATTCTGCAGAAGACTTGTCTGACGATCGTCGGCACGCGGAAACCGTCTAGTTACGCCTTGCTGGCGGCCGAGAAACTGCTACCGGAAGAATTAGTCGCTCAACTCTGTTTGGTTTCAGGATTGGCGTACGGTGTTGATAAGAAAGTTCATCAGCTATCTCTCAAGTTCGGTTCACCAACAATCGCCGTTTTGGCTGGTGGCCTCGACTCAATCTACCCAGCCGATCATAGTCGACTAGCAGATCAGGTAGTTTCTAGCGGAGGGTTGTTAATTACCGAGTATCCTCCTTTGTCTCGTCCTCGTCCGGCTAAATTCCCAATTAGAAACCGGATTATAGCGGGACTATCTAAGGTAACAGTTGTTTTAGAGGCGGCTATCCGCTCCGGCTCGTTAACCACCGCCAAAGCCGCACTCGATTACAATCGCGAGGTTATGGCGGTGCCAAGCGAAATTACTCGACGCAACACCGACGGCACCAATTTTCTTATCAAACAGGGTGCGACTTTACTCGATGATCCATACCAGCTCTTTGACATTTATGGCCTCAAATCCAAGAAAATAGCTGATACTCTTGACGCGCCGGCGCACCAGCTTCTACACTTACTAGCCAAGGAGTCGTTAGCGGTCGACCAAATCGCGGCATTGACCAAAACATCAATTCCAGAGATTCTAGGAATACTGACCGAATTAGAACTCCTGGGACAAGTTTTCCAAAGTCGTCCTGGTTTCTACCAAGCCAAAAAGAATGTCTAAAAAATTAGTTATAGTTGAGTCTCCCGCCAAAGCTAAAACAATTGGCCAGTATTTAGGAACAGATTTTACTGTCCGGGCTTCGTACGGTCACGTTCGTGATCTGCCGGTCAAAAAACTCGGCATCGACCCAGCTAATCATTTCGCCGTCGACTATGTGCCTATAGCCAAAGCCAAAACAGTTTTGACGGAGCTGAAGGATTTGCTCAAAACTTCTTCCGAACTCTATCTCGCCACCGACTTTGATCGAGAAGGCGAAGCCATTGCTTGGCATCTGACAGAACTTTTAAAACCAAAGATGCCAATTCATCGCATTACTTTCCACGAGATTACTAAACCAGCGATTGAAAACGCTCTTAAGCATCCCCGGACAATTGATATTAAGTTAGTCGACGCCCAGCAAGCCCGACGAATTTTAGATCGTTTAGTTGGCTACAAGCTTTCGCCGTTCTTGTGGAAAAAAGTCTATCGTGGTTTATCTGCTGGTCGGGTACAGTCTGTCGCGGTGCGTCTTATTGTCGAAAGAGAAAGAGAGATTAAGGACTTTAAAGCCGAAGAATCTTGGACACTTGATGCCATCCTTAAGAGTAAGGGTGGAGATTTTGAGGCGTATCTGGCGAAAGTCGGGACAACTGCCAAACTTGAGCTCTCAAACCAAAAAGAGATAGATGTCTTGAAGAAAAAATTAGAAAAATCCAAACTTGAAGTTGAAAAAATTGAGACCGCGGATTCTCAGATGAAACCGCAAGCACCGTTAATTACTTCCACCCTCCAGCAAGCGGCGGCGCGAGTACTACACTTTAGTGCTAAAAAAACGATGAAAATTGCCCAGGATCTGTACGAGGGTGTCGATGTTGAGGGTAAGGGTTCTATTGCTCTTATTACTTACATGCGAACTGATTCTTACCAAATGTCTGATATCGCTAAGAAACAAGCCGAGAGTCTAATTGCGAAAAACTACGGTGCGAAATATCTACCCGATCGACCTAATTTGTTTTCAAAGAAAGTTCGTGGGGCACAGGAAGCTCATGAAGCTATCCGACCAACAGACTTTTCTATTAGACCCGATGAGATTAAAGGACAGCTAACTAAAGACCACTTCAATTTATATAACCTGATATGGTCTCAAGCCATGGGGTCGTTGATGGCACCAGCTCAAGTTAAAACAACAACAGCTTCTGTTAAGTCTGATGCGGGGATACTAATTGGGCGCGGAAGAGAACTGACCTTCGATGGTTTTATGCGTCTTGTGCCGGACGTAGAAGAGAATTTTGTACAATTGCCGAAATTAGCCGAAAAAGAAGTAGTCACACTTAAGAAATTAGATTCTGTACAACACTTTACTGAACCACCGGGTCGCTACTCAGAAGCCTCGCTCGTGCGTGAATTAGAAAAACGGGGGATTGGCCGACCGTCAACTTATGCACCGATTATGTCGACCATTGTTGATCGTGGCTACGTAACAAAACTTGCTAGTCGTTTTACGCCTACGGAAGTCGCGGGAATTGTCATAGATCTACTTGTTGAACATTTTCCAAATATTGTTGATTACAACTTTACCGCCAAGATGGAAGATGAGTTAGACGATATAGCCGAAGGTAAGAGGGAGCTCGAACCCGTCTTAGAAGAGTTTTATACACCGTTCGCTAAGCTTCTAGCGGAAAAAGAAAAATCCGTAGATAAGAAAGCGATAGTTGAAGAAGCAACAGATAAAAAATGTCCTGATTGTGGTAAGCCTATTGTTTTGAAATTGGGTCGTTACGGTAAGTTCTACTCATGTAGCGGTTTTCCAGAGTGTAAACATACGGAACCTTACTTAGATGATAAATTCACTCCTGACGAAGAAAAAGAGATCAAGGAAGAAGTAAAAGAAGTATGTGAAAAGTGCGGTGGTAAGATGGCTATAAAACAAGGTCGTTTCGGGACATTTCTTGCCTGTACTAATTATCCGAAATGTAAGTTTACAAAAGCAATTGTAATTGGGTCTAGTGTTCCGTGCCCAAATTGCGGTAAAGAGCTAATTCGCCGTAATACTCGTCGCGGAAAAGTTTTCTGGGGCTGTTCTGGATATCCAGATTGTAAGACTGCCTATTGGGATGAGCCGTTAGCGGAAAAGTGTCCTAAATGCAGTAACTTAATGGTTAACAAGAAATCTGGTCCTGCCTGCTCGCAATGTGACTACAAAAAAGAAGAAACCCCAGCCGAATCCAAAACCGAGGCCTCGGACAAATAGCCAATCCGTGGTATTAATAGTTGGATGAAGAATATCCTGCCTCGTTCTGTTGAAGCAATGTCTGCCCTGTTGTCTACCCTACCTGGTGTTGGTCCAAAGACCGCTAATCGTTTAACTTTCTTTTTACTAGGTCGCCAAGAGGGTGAGTTAGAAGAGTTTGGAGAAGCGTTTATAAATCTTAAGAAAAATCTAGTTACTTGTTCAAAATGTTTTTTAATCTCTGAGACTGATCCATGTATAATCTGTCAAGATAAGTCTCGTGAGCAAGATAAGCTAGTTGTGGTAGAAGAGCCATTAGATGTTCTAGCTATGGAAAAAGCTCATTGGACGGGGTTGTACCACGTTCTAGGTGGACAAATCTCCCCGATAAACAACGTAAGCCCTGATGATTTAAAAATAAAAGAATTAATGACGAGATTAGAGTCCGGAAGTATCAGAGAAGTTATCTTAGCTACAGACACTGTTTTAGAAGGCGAGGCAACGGCATTGTATATAGACGAACAAGTTAGCAAAGCTCAGAAAGAGGGCGGGTTGAAAGGTATCAAAATAACACGTATTGCTAGGGGTCTACCGGTTGGGGGAGATCTGGAGTATGCCGATGAGTTAACATTAGCTAGGGCCCTAGAAGGTCGCCGGACATATTCCAACCGAGATTAAAGGTATTGCTTCAATTAAAAAAAGAAATTAGAGTAATTAAAATGCAACAAGATTTAAACACTTCTGACGAGCACTACATCTGCGACGAGTGTGGCTACACTAGCCCGGTTGCTAACGAGCGTTGTCCTGACTGCGGCTCTGCTATGAGCGCTCTTCATGATGAAAAACCAAAAGCTAAAGTTCTTGATGGTGAAAGTGAAGAAGACTTAGCTGAAGAATCAATGGACTCTGACGCGCCAAAATCACTTCAAGCCTTAGCGGAAGAAGAACAAGAAGAATCTGATAAAGAGTACCAAAACGATACGTACGGTGGTGAGTAAATCGCTCTAAATAGTAACTTTTGCGAACGTCGTCTCGCCACTCCAGCGGTGGCTCGCGACTCGGGCTCGAACGGCCAATTCTCTCTCGCTTATGCTCGTTTGAAATCAAGCTTGGCTCGTTCTGCGCACGTCGCCAAAGTTATTATTTAGAGCCGATAAGGTAAAAAATAGCCCAGCTCCAAAGTTTGGAGCTGGGCCGAGCCGGAACACTAGGGATGCGTTATGAAATGGGCATTGCCTTAATCTCTCGCCACCACTTGCTCATCTTGCGAGCCAAACTTTCTACGAAGGAAACTGGATTTAAGACTCGTTCCTTAACCTCAAGCTCAATTACGACCTCCCCACTAATTTCGCTGTCGCACACCATGATCTCATCGTCGTAATGTGCTGCAAGCTCTCTTAGCAACAAATATTCCTTGGCGGAGAAACTTTGGAGGAATTTGTGCGTTGCTACTAGCTGTTCTTGTCGGCCGACTGTGTAGCTGACTTGCCCACACGGTTTGACAAAGAATGCTGGCTCATCCTTTCCAGAAGTTGTCTTGTTCGGCCAATCGACAATCAACTCAATCTCGGTGATTTCATTCCTGTCATCATCAATTTCCTGCCGGAAACTAACCAACTCCAATTTCCCGAGGTTTCTGATTCTAGGCATTTTCTTTTTCTCCCGCTCCGAATACTCGGAGGGTACGTATGTTTCGTGACCACGCCTGGTCGTATTTGTCCGATTTGTCAAAGGACGAAGCAACTTTATCACCTCGAACCCGAAAAGTCAACGGTTTTTGGTTGGCACCTAATTTTCCCGCTTCCAAAAAACCCTAAAAACAGGTAAAAAGAGAATAATGTTCCAGATTTACAACACTTTATCTGGTAAGAGAGAAAACTTTAAATCTATTAATCCTAAGAAGGTTGGGATGTATGTTTGTGGACCAACAGTTTACGACTACGGTCACGTTGGTCACGCTCGAACATATCTAACTTTTGATTTATTAAACCGTTTCTTAGGCTTTCTTGGCTATAAGGTAAGCTACATTCAAAACATTACTGATGTTGGTCACCTGGTAGGGGATGCTGAAACAGGTACAGATAAGATAAAGAAGAAGGCTCAGGAGACTGGCGAGAGTATTGGCGATATTGTGCGACATTATACCGAGGCACACCTGGAAGATCTAAAATCTCTTAATATCCTCGAACCGAGTAAATTACCTAAGGCTTCTGAGCATATCAAAGATATTATTACCTTTGTAGGGGATTTGATCTCTAAGGGGTTTGCCTATGTTACTGAAGAGGGTAATGTTTACTTCAGTGTTAATAAGAAACCAGATTACGGTAAATTAAGTCATCGAGGATTGGCGGAAATTCTTACTGGTACTCGGGTTGAACCAGCTAAAGACAAGAGGTTACCGGCAGACTTTGCTCTGTGGAAAACCAGCCCCCACCTGCGGGGTGGGGGAGGAGTTACCGAAATGGTTTGGGATTCTCCTTGGGGCAAGGGTTTTCCAGGATGGCATATTGAATGCTCAGTTATGAGCCAAAAATACCTCGGAGATACTTTCGATATCCATGGTTCGGCTGTTGAACACGTGTTTCCTCATCATGAAAACGAAATTGCCCAATCTGAGGCCAAAACCGGCCAACCATTGGCAAATTACTGGGTTCACCCCGGAATGTTGACTTTGAATGGTCGAAAGATGAGTAAGTCGCTCGGTAATACCGTTCGGATTCCTGACGCTCTTAAAGATTATTCCTCTAACGAAATACGTTTGGCATTCTTTCAAACTCCTTACCGACAACCATTTGACTACACAAGAGAATCTATGACACAGGGTGTTGCGCTTCGATCCAAGCTCTTTAACGCATATATGGGGGCCAAAGCAGAGGGAGGTGAAGAAAGATTTAAGGAGATTACAGATGCGCTCTCAGATGATTTAGATACCCACAGAGCCTTGGATATATGGTCAGAACTAGCTAATAGTCTAAGTAGAGAGCAGTTTGAAACATTATTTAATATATTTGGTTTGAAGTTTGTTGCCGTTGAAGAGAACTCTCAAGCAAAGAAATTAGCCAACGAACGAGAAGAGGCTAGGACCAATAAAGACTTTCTAACAGCTGATAATCGTCGAGGTGAGATTGAACAGCTGGGTTACGAAGTAGAGGACTCGGATTCTATTACGCGCTACATTCCTCGTTAGCATATATCTACTGCCTGAAAACTATTGACTTCTTTGCCTAGTTTCGGTATATTCCGACCGTACGTTAAGCGGTCAATTTTGTCGGCGCCGTCTCGGCTGGGATTTGGGAGAGCCATCACTATGAGTTGCCCTCGGGCTTCTCGATGGTTTCCCTCCTTCCCTTTTCCTGGCTGAGACGGCGTTGATGAACTTTCGCAAAACGCGAATTTTTACATCACGTAATTCTAGACAACGAAAAAAGATACAGGAGGTGACGCTTTGAAGCGTCTCATAGCAACACTCGCAGTTTGCGCGGCGCTAGTCAGCGCCGCCCTAGGACAAGTTGTGGCATCGCCACAAATCGGCGTCACGCGCCGAAGCGACGTCTTGAACAAGACGATTGCTAACATGGCTTACCACACGGTGACCATCGGCAACGCTACGTTCACCCGAGCAGTGGACGAGTCGCCGACCTCGTTGGTACTCGTCAAGGGTCAGGTCAATCGTCTCGAGGCGTTGCTTAGCAACGCTGTCGTGACCAATTGTCGCTACGCCTTACTGCCCTCAGGCACGGACGGTCTTAAGTCCAAGAACGAGAAGACGTCGGACTCAAACAATAAGAGTCGGAAGGTCTTCGAACTTGGCTGGGAAGAGCTTGATGTGCTCAAACTTCAGAAAAACCAGGCGATGTTCACCGGGGAGCTCAAGCTCGACGGTGCTAGACTCGGACCAAACGTACTGTTTTGCCGAGCCGAAACGAAGCACGCCAACCACACCGATGTCGCGCTACCGCTGATCGCAACGATTTCGTCGACCGATTGGCGTCGGAATTTCCTCAACGACCCCGTTCCGGTGCTCGTTGTGGCGTCGCCACGTGGGGCAGCAGACTACAAAAGACTGGTTGTGATGCTCAAGCAGCACGGCTACTTCTGTAGTGATCTCGACGTGGACGATGATCTAACAGCGATGGTCAAAGACCAAACGGTCCCGGCGACGCAAGTTGTTGAGGATCGTGGCCAGAAGGCCGAAGATCGCAACCGCGATCATGAAGTCGACACATCCAAGCTGGATGCGCCGGCCCTTAAGATCTCCATCGGTGCCAAAACCGTTGACGGAGAAATGGTCTGTGACTTCCGAAAAGAACCGCTCAAAATTGACGCCGGCGGAAGTTTCCAGCTACGCGTCTATCGTGTTGAGCGTGATGGGAGTGAGAAGCTGGTTAAGGACAAGTCCTATCCGGACTCGCCTTTGCTACTCGACCTTTCTGGTACTGACGGTCGGGAATATCGCTTCGAGGTGATCGCTCGCGGTCAGCTCGTTGGGACATTCACGCTCAAGGAGACGAAGTAAAGATGAAACGAACAAGTATCGCACGGCTTATGGCCGTCCTCGTCGTTCTGCTCGTCGCCTTGGCGACGAGCAACGCCCAGTTGACAGGCAGGAGGATCGCTCCCAAGAACACCTTTCGAGGTAACCCAGCCGCAATCGTGGCTGCTGGCAGGAATGATCCCGCCTTTGGAAAGTACTTAAGCCAAGCCGATATCCTCGGTTCGGGCTGGGACAAGTCAGGCGCACTGGAGGTCAGAGACGACCCAAACTGCAGAACCCATATCCCAGTTGGTGCGGTTGTATATGGCAACGCTATGCGAGGAACGGATGGCCGGATCGTGCCCTGTACAACAATCGAGGGAAGAAACGACCACAAGCCCGATGACGGCTGGTACGTTTACAACAAGGTCAGTGGCAAGGGCCACTGGTTCAAGTCTTGTTGTCAGCCCTTCTTGGCGGAAGCGCCAAAAGGGCCGGTCCCACCGCCGGTGCTGGAAACCGACTATGACATGTTCGTCACGTTGTCCGCATCGGCGTCAGCCGAAGCAGAGGCGACGGCGACCGCAACATCCACCGCAACTGGTGGAAATGCGCTGATTAACTTCAGCTATCCTCAGCCGCTCTACGTTCCACAGCCACGCGTCCTAACGACGCAAACCTCGGAACGTTACCAAGTTGGTGGGATTACTTGGCTCCCGCAAACGCGGTTGTCCCAGACCCAGACCATGACCCAGCAGCAGCTACAGGAGCAGCAGCAACAACAGCTGCAGCAACAACAACAGCAGCAGCAACAGGAGCAAATGCAGCAGCAACTGCAAGAAATCCTGAACAAGCTAGGCATCGGTTAGCTGCACCGACGCCAGTTTCGAGACGGGGGCGTCACTGCCCTCGTCTCACCCCTTTTACTTTCATCAGAATTTTGTTACTAGTAGAAACAATTGGCGGTTTCTAGTGGTAATAACGCCACTGGTCGATAAAGTTAACATCTAGAAAGGAATAGAAATACTATGAATAAATATATCATTGGTATTCTTGCGTCTGTTTTGGTGACCGTAGCCGGTGTAAGTGCCGCGCAAGCCTCTTGGACATGGAGCGGAAGCTCTAGTCAGTCCCAGGGTCAGTCACAATCACAGAGTCAAAGTCAGAGCCAGGGCCAATCTCAATCACAGAATGGTAACGGTTCTAACTCGCAAAGTCAGTCGCACAGTCAATCGCAAAGTCAGGCTCAGTCTCAGAGTCAGTCGCAGTCTCAAAGCCAGTCCCAATCACAAAGCCAGAGTCAATCTGGTCAGGGTGGCTCAACTGTAACTGCTTCACAGACCTGCCCGGCCACGTCAGCTTCAAGTGCTGCTAGCGCTGCTGCCTCGAGCTCAAGCTCAAGTGCCGCCTCTGCTGCCGCCGCCAAAGCTGATGCGAAATGCGCAAAAGTGACAGTTGTTGCTAGTGGAAGTAAAGCCACTACAAAACCAGTAAAGTCACTGCCAGCAACCGGTGCCGAAACGGCCCTGTTGCCAGGTGCGATGAGCATTTTTGCTCTAGCAGCCCGGCGTTATGCGCTGGCTCGCAAAGAAGCAAGTCTCTTGGCCTAACAGTCTCGAGATAAAGAACGAGACCCGAAAGGGTCTTTTTCATTTTGTTCCAAGATTTTTAGTTGCTTAACGGATATAATGTACTGATGGAAGATACCCATCGTAAAGCTGAATTAGCCGAAACTCTACGCGTCTCAGAGAAGAAGGATCGGGTTAAACAAATCGAGTCAGAGATGGCTACGCCTTCGTTTTGGCAAGAACATCAACGAGTAGCTAAACTAACACAAGAATTAAAACACCTTCAGGATTTCGTAGCAAAATTCGAATCTGCTAATTCTGATACGGAATTAGAGAAATTAGAGAGTGAGACTTTCTTTTCTGGAGAGCATGACGACTCATCTGCTTTTGTAGCTGTCCATTCAGGTTCGGGCGGTGTCGAAGCCCAAGATTGGGCCGAGATGCTACTGCGGATGTATACCCGCTACGGAGAAAGAGCAGATTATAAAGTTTGTTTACTAGACCAGCAGGATGGGGAAGAAGCTGGTATTAAAAGCGCAACATTGTTAATCGAAGGGTTCAGGGCATATGGCAAACTTAAAGCAGAAAATGGAGTTCATCGTTTAGTCCGGATCAGCCCTTTTGATGCTGATAAATCCCGTCACACTTCCTTTGCTTTGGTTGAGGTAGTGCCGGAAGTCGAGGGTTGTAAGGAGATTGAAGTAAAGCCTGATGAAATTAGAATTGATGTGTACCGAGCTGGTGGTCACGGTGGACAAGGCGTAAACACTACAGATTCAGCAGTTCGCGTAACTCACATACCAACCAACATTGTTGTTACCTGTCAAAACGAACGTAGCCAATTGCAAAACAAAGCCCAAGCGCTTAAAATTCTTCAGGGTAAGCTTCAACTACTAGACGACGAGAAAAGACGCATCAGTAGCCAGAACCTTAAGGGAGAGCCGGTGCTAGCTAGTTGGGGCAACCAGATCCGCTCCTACGTTTTACAGCCGTACCAAATGGTGAAAGACTTACGAAGCGGTTATGAGACCTCTGGTGTGGAAAATGTCTTAGACGGGCGTTTAGAAAATATAATCGAAGCAAATATTAAATACTTCGCTAACTTAAAGAAAGGATAAAAAATGGGATTACCAAATTTCGGACAGATGAAAGATATGTACGGTTTAGCAAAGAAAGCTAAACAGATGCAAAAGGAACTCAAGGACCTAGAGGTTGAGGGGCGCTCAGCAAACGGTGAAGTAACTGTTGTTGTTAGCGGTGAGATGAAGATCGTTTCCATAGATATTGCTGAGAGTATGTTAGAGCCCAGTAATAAACGAGAACTCGAGGATATTATCAAAGAAACTGTTGCAAAAGCTCTTGCTACTGCACAGAGCGAATCTGCTTCTAGAATGCAGCCACTACTTAAAGATATGAATTTCCCAGGAATGTAGATGATAGAGAACAGCTTCTTAAGTTGCGAGCTTTCTAAGGAAACTGAAAGTTTCCGATGATCGCTGTCTGTGGTATCGGCAACCCAGGAACCCAATACGAGGGAACCCGACATAATGTTGGGTTTATGGTTGTGGATAAACTAGCTGAGGAGCTAGACATACAATGGGAGCCGAAGTCTGCTCTTAAGGCTGATATTGCTAAGGATAACGAGTATATACTTTTTAAACCACAAACATTCGTTAATCTTTCCGGTGAAGCCGCTGGCGAAATAACGAACTTCTATAAGGTTGAACCTGAGAATTTGTGGGTTATTGCCGATGATGCCGATCTGCCGCTTGGGAAAATAAACATTAAGTTTGCTGGTAGCGATGCGGGTCACAACGGTATTAAATCCATTGATGGTTTACTCGGAACTAACTACTGGAGAGTTCGGATTGGTATAGGTAAAGATGAGAAAGGAAGTTTAGCAGATCATGTTTTGTCTAGATTTACCCCAGAACAGCAAGTGAATCTAACTTCTGTAATTGACCAAACGGTTAATTTACTGGTACAATCTCTCAAAGACAAACAAATAATATCTCAAACACTTAATGGCACGACCAAAAACAATTAACGAACCAGTCGAGGAAGAGAAGCTAGCAGAAGCCGAGGCAGAAATTATGCCCCACCACGCTGCCGAAGCCAGTGCTGATGAAGCGGCTGGTAACATTGACGAACAAGCCGAAGTTGAGACCTCAACAGAAGAAGGTGCAGATTTAGACCAAGCTCTACCTGCTGAAGTTTCTGCTATTAAAGTCGGTAATGAATCTGCCACGGATTTAAATAATAAAGAGTCTGAGCACGAAAAATCTAAGCTTGAGCGTAAGAAAGAGGCAAAAGCTGAAAGACTGGCTGCTAAAAGTGAAAAGATTGCTGCTTCCAAGGAAGAGCACGAAGCTAAGAGCCGCCACTCAAAGAAATTCCTGGTCGCAAAAGCTAAGGTTGAGCCAGGTAAACTTTACCAGATGGCAGAAGCCTTAACATTAATTAAAGAATTGTCTGTTTCTAAGTTTGATGGTTCAATTGAAATCCATCTCCGCTTAAACAAGAAAAAAGCCAAAGGCTCAACAGAATCTAGCCGTGGCGTTGTCCATATGCCGCACGGTACTGGTAAGGATAAAAAAGTTGTTGTTTTGGATGAGAAGATGATTGATGAAATCGCAAAAACCAAGAAGCTAGATTTTGATATCTGTATTGCTTCACCAGAGCTAATGCCGAAAGTAGCCAAAATTGCAAAGATTTTGGGTCCAAAAGGTAAGATGCCAGATCCTAAATCCGGTACCGTTACCAACGATCCAAAAAAAGTAATGGAAGAGATTAGGGGTGGTAAAACAGAATACCGAGTTGATGCTAGTGGTATTGTCCACCAGATTATCGGTAAAGTTTCCTGGGAAGATACAAAATTGGCTGAAAACGCCAAAGTAGTGATGGCGATATATCCGAAATCCCGTCTTAACAGTGCCTTCGTTACTGCTTCAATCGCTCCCTCGATTCCTTTAGACCTATCTAAGTTTTAAAATGTTGAACCGGCTGGTTGCCCCGCTGGTTTTCATTATTGCTCTAGCTGCCCTAGCCTTTGTTATGCAAACGTTAGGGGACTCATCTTCTAACAAACCGTTAACTAGTTCCGAGCTCTTAAAACAATACGAGATCGTAGAGATTGCTCCGCCAGTTGCTAGCTTAACAGATAAAGATGGCAAGAAGCTTGATCTACTACCATTGCTAACCAAGCCAACCCTAATCACATTCTGGAGCGTTAACTGTGGCGAGTGTGAGACCCTCTTGCCGTTACTAAACGACTTCTCTAACAACCATAGCCAAATATCTCAACTCTTAATTTCCGAAAGAGACGAACCTAAGGACGCCCAAGAGAAACTACAGTCTTTGAATGTAGGTCTTACGACAAATTACGACCTCGATGGCTCAACAGTTCAGAGTTGGGAAGCAAATACGATGCCCGCATCGTTTTTTGTTACAAACGGAAAAGTAAAATACCTTTTCCCAGGAAGAATTAGCCAAGAACACTTAGACGCCTTGCTCACCGTCAATTAAAATACTTACGCCTGGAGCTGGTGCTCCAGGCGTGTTGAAATGGGTCAGCTCTATTGGGACAGAAGGATGGTTGTATCCTCGCTGTAAACATACCTGTACGGTTCTCCGGAGCCGCCTGGCACGAACTTCCACCCGAGTTCCATGTCAAACGTTTTCAAGACCTTCTCAAAGTCGGCCGACTTGTAGAGGAAGAAGCAGATGTCAGTTCCCCGTGGAAGCGCTCTCTCTGTCACCACCGCTTCTCTGATAGGGATGAACTGCTCACGCCCTTTGAGATGAAACCGGATCTCTTTAAGATCCAGTACTCGTGCAAAGGATGCTTTTGTATCGTCGACGGCCTTGATTAGGGCCGATTTTAAAGGATCTGCCATTTCGATTCACCGTTCCTTATGCGAATTTCGCTTGGGGAAATATTACTATATTCACAGAGTAGAGTCAATCGTTGTTGACGGTTCGGTAGATTTTTGCGATAATATTTGAGCTACGAAGACAGTAGGTGCTCTCCGCCAGCTGGCGGAATAAAGCTTAATTTCCTACCGAGGGCAGAACCAATGTTCTCCTTGCTTCGTATTACATTAGGAGAATTTTTTATTTCGAACCCCAAGGGGTGAGAAACACGAGGAAACGAAGTATGCCAATACTAAGAGCCCAAAAAGAAGAGTTGGTTTCGAAACTGATTTCAGAGTTGCAAGACTCCCGTGTCAGCATAATCTTTGCCTACACAGCACTGAATATGAA
>JBBTZC010000026.1:14922-29499 GCA_038078495.1 Patescibacteria group bacterium
GTCGGAGGTTTAGGTGGTTTGATCGGATCTTTGGCTTACTCCCTAAATTATCCAATCCAGAAGTTCGCCTTTGTTATTGAAGCAGTTAAATCTGCTCAACCAGCCGAGGCAGCCAAAGCCGAAGAGTCGAAAGTCGAAGAAAAACCGGCTGAAGTCGTGGAGGAACCGAAAGAAGAAACCAAAACCGAAGAGCCAGTTGCTGAGTCGTCAGACGAGGTAGTAGGCTCAGCGGAAGAAGTTGAAGAAAATAATATTGAAAAGGAGACAAATGAGTGAAAAAACAGATACTCGCTTCGCTCATTTTCTCACTTTAGGGTTCGAAATAAATTAATTGAAGTAATAAGAAAGGAAATAAATGGCAGAAAAAGTTGAAAAATTGTTAGAGCAAATTTCCGAGCTATCCGTGATGGAGCTCTCGGAATTGGTTAAGGGTGTCGAAGAGAAGTTTGGTGTTAGCGCTATGCCAGTAATGGCTGCTGGTGCTCCTGCCGCCGGTGGTGCCGCTCCTGCAGAGGCCGCAGAAGAGAAGTCTGAATACAACGTTGTTCTAACCGCCTCTGGTGAGCAGAAGATCGCTGTTATTAAGGCCGTTCGGGAGATCAAGCAGGACTTAGGCCTAAAAGAAGCCAAGGACTTGGTTGACGCCGCTCCTAAGGAACTCGGTGTCATGAAGAAAGCCGACGCCGAAGAAGCTAAGAAGCAGCTTGAAGAAGCCGGCGCGACCGTTGAGTTGAAGTAAATTATCCAGTCTTGGATGCAGATAAGCCCCGAAAGGGGCTTTTTGCAACTCGATTTTTCCACCATGTCTATTTGGTCGGTTCGGAGGTAGAATCAGCTAGGAGGTGTTGGGCGTTTGGAAGAAGATACTAGGAGTTGTGCGTCGTGCAGAAACGCAATCGATGAATGCTTCGGCTTCGTCAAGGCAGGTGATATTGTTGCCTTTCTGTCTGGGAAAAGACGCACTGCACGCGAGCTATGCGGCCACTGCGTCCTAGTTTGGAAGTGGACTAGTGAAGGAACCTTAGTCAAAAGACTGCCCGAGGTCGCTCTCTGAGCGGCCTTTATCTTAGGTGTAATGAATATAGGGGATGGAGATAATCCAGTTGTTAACAAAATTAAAATTACTGTAACGTGAGTATATGAGTAAGATTTGGTGGGTAGTAATCGCAGTGGTTGTGATCATAGTCGTATTACTGGTTGGTGGGGAGGTTGTGAAGCGTCAAAACAGCCCCCATAACCAATTAAATGACAGCGATAACGAAACTAAGCCAACTGTCACCGCCAACTTCGTTGACCCGATTAAGATTGCGGCAATTACTAAGTTTCGTAGCTGTCAGGGTCACATAGTCGTGCCACAAGACGGAACGGAGACCCGCAGTAATATGAAACACTACCTCTACCTTAAAAAAGAATTTACCTCGGCTCGACGCCTCGTGGAGCTGTACGCTCCGTTTGACGGATTTGTCAGCGACATCTACAAGGGAGACGAAGATTTTAGCGACCGTAATCCGGCTTCGCGAGACTTGACCGTAAGCAAATCTAAGGGCCTCCGCGCCCGTAGTGATTGGGGATTCTCCTTCTTACACATTGAGCCGCGTGACGGTCTCAAAGAAGGCGATGCTGTTAAGGCAGGGGAGCTACTTGGTTATGTTTCGCTTGAACTAATCCCACCGTATTATGCTTTTGATGTTGTTTACGCCAAGATGGGGACGTTCCCTAAAAAAATAGATAAATGGAACAGCCCGTACGCAGCATTGGATTCGGCCTTCGCTCATATGGACAGCCAAACTCTAGCTAAGTATGCCACTCTTGGCGCCGATTCGGCTGACGACTTCGCCATCGCCAAAACGACCCGCGATGCCGCACCGTGCCAGTACGGTCCTGATGGCCGACAATTCAGCCAAGAGCGAGATCAGGACTGGTACAACGATTGGTTGGGTAATATAAACGACGCTATAAGTTAGGAGAATATGAAAAAGGTTTGGTGGGTTGTGATTGTAGTCATAGTAATATTAGCCGTTGTTGGCGGAGTGTTTTTTAGTAATAGGAGCCGTAGGCAAACTGTTTCTGTTCCAGATCCTAAAAGTAGCCAGAGCGAAAAAGATAGTGCCGCGGTAAAGGCTGGTAAACAACTATCAAATAATAACTGTACCGGCTCGGGATCAAGGGAGTTAACCAGACTGCCGATGGATGAGAGTGATTATGCAATGATTCTTCCTTATGGCTTAATGGTTGGTGGTCACGTGACACCGATCGATCATCAATATTTTTCCCCGACAGTATTCAACTCGCCTCGTGATACCTATCCGGTTTACGCTATGGCTGACTCAAAGATTGTGGATATCCAGCCCCGAACTAACGAGCGAGGAACGGAATACCGGTTTGTTTTCACGATGAGCTGCACTTTTCTTTATTACTACGACCTAGTAACGAGTTTAACACCGGAATTAAAAACTGCAGTTGACCAGCGCAAGTTTAGTATTGACGTCAAAGCTGGGCAGTTGGTCGGTCGGATAGGAGGCCAAACTCTGGATTTTGCCGTTTGGGACACCACCAAGCCGCTGATGAATTTTGTTAATCCAAAAAGTTACGAAGGCGAAGCCTGGAAAATCTATACCTCTGACCCGCTCGATTACTACACGCCGGAAATTAAAACATTAGCTCTTTCTAAATATATACGTACAGCCGCGCCGCTCTCCGGCCGAATTGATTACGATATCAACGGAAAATTGATTGGCAGCTGGTTTGCCAAAGGCTCTGGTGGTTATGCCGGGCCGGGCGGTGGTAGGGAAGGATACTGGGCGGGGCATTTAGCAATTGCTCCAGACTATATTGATAATTCGGCGACAATTATTTCGTTTGGTAGCTGGAACGACGGTGAAGCGAAGCAATTTGTGGCTAAAAACCCTACTGACCCGGCTACTATCGGAGTAGCCTCTGGATTAACTAAATATGAATTGTACAGCTGGCGATACTCTAAGTCGGATGGGCAAATGTGGGATAATATGAAATTAGCGCGCGATTTGAAAGTGAAGGTAAATGAAAATGATTCTGGAGGTTGTGTACTATTCCAGCTAACTGAACCGAGAGTCTTGAAGATGGAGCAATTTCCGAACCAGAAGTGTGCTGCCGTCATTAGTTTTAGTGGCAAAGAAATAATCTACGAACAATAGAAAGTGCCGGAGCCACGAATTGTGGTTCCGGCAAAGTTGTAGTCATGCCGACTCGACTTTACATCGAGGCAGCAACTCGACTAGGACCTTGCCAAGGTCCCTAACGTACTCGAATGCCTCACTATCCGAGATCCCGAGATGATCAACGAGCTTGTAACCAACCTCCTCGGTCATCAGTAAACGTATAGAAGCACCGTCGGAAGAGAACCTTGCTAGCAGAAGAGTTTCGGTTAGGCACCGAAGTAGCTCCTCTGTGTACTTCAGACCGGAGTTGGACTGGAGGGTGGCAGTCATGGCCGGGGGAACCATTTTGGTTCTGCCGACAAGAGCGAGCAACGCCTCATGGAATGCGCCATTACTGACTCTGAAGAAAATCTTCGCAAGCCCCTCGTCATCTGCGTTGGGGAATCTCATTAACCCGGCGTATAAACAAAGTGCGATTAGTCGTGCCTCCTCTGGGAGGCGAGCGTCGATTGATAACGGGATCTTCCCCATTGTGACCGCCTCCTTGGAGCGAACTAACCTGATGATAGTTTAATTTTTCGATAATAAAAAGAGCGCCGAACCCATGAGGGATTCGGCGACAAGATGAGTCCCGTCAAGACTCGATAAGGTAGACGAATGCCCCTGCCATTCCAGTGCCATACCCGACGAGGAAAACGTGATCTCCGGGGTTAATGAGCTGGCGTTTTCGAGCATCGTGGTAGTTGATAATGGGAGAGGTTGAAGAGGTATTGGCTCGTTCGGCAGCGACGGTGTGAACTCGTTCGTCAAGGAATCCGGAAAGCTCACCGAAGATTTTGGCGCCATTGAATGTTGGGTTATGCCCGAACAGCCAGGCCTTATTTTTCTTGGGATCGATCTCACAGGACGCGATAAACATTTTGAGTTGTTCAACCATTGGGCCACGGATGTAATCCTGAACCTCCCGCCCGTAGCATCCTTTCTCACCCATAATGCCGTTAGGCTTGAGACCCAGGTAACTTGGATCGCAACCCATTCCAATCGACTCAGTTAGATCGGCAAATTGACCGTCGGAGAACGCCTTTGTCCGTCTGATCCCGATCTTTTTGGATCGTCCAGGAGTGTGCCTAGCACCCAGTCCGGTGGCCCCGCACCCCCAAAGTAGATAGTTGGAGCTGTCAGGCTGGTTGGCGCTGGAACCGATCGACTCACCATTTATCAACCATCCGTATAGCGGCGTAGTGATTTTTTCCTCTACGGCTATACATTGTAGAGATCTGTGAAGCAGAATTAGTCCATCGACAGCACTGTGGCAACCGGGCGAAACGTCTCTCGCCTCGGCGAAGGCTGCCGGTATTCCCAGAGATCCTTGGGTGCGATTACTAGACCCGGGGAATATCTTGTCTGGCGAGCTACTACCGCCATGGACGACGCGAACTTTGGTTACGTCGAACGCTGGATCGGCAGCTAACATTGCTTCTATCAGGTTGCGACCTGCTTCAAGCGCAAGTTTATGCGATGTCACAGTTGGGGGAACGAGCCAACGAGAATGAATGCCGTGAAACCCCTTGATCGAGATGTCGTACCCTACACCACGCTGGCCAAGATCGATTCCATTTTCTTTCAGAATACGGACCATTTCGGCGTTGCAAACCATCTCCGACGCCAGAGGTTCGGCCTCTGCTGTTGCGATGATTTCAGTTGTACCGAGCATTGTTAAACCTCCTATGATTTGGAAATGTGCACACGATTGTGCTTGTCAATTCTCCCACAATTCAGCTGAAATTTATAGGAGCTATGGTGTGGTAGAGTAGTGGTATGGTTATCGGCGGTTGGAATCTATTTTGGATAGTCTTAGTAGCGGTTTTATTATTCATTATTTACATTCGTTCTCGTTAGCGCTAGAACGTAAAAAGAAGGGAGGTGAATAATTTGTCGACAGATACTTTCGCGACCACAACACGCAGTAGCTTAAGTCGCTCCAAGTACCCGTCGACACCATAAAATGATAGATGGAGAAGGGAAACATTACGCTTGTCCAGGTGGTTGCGGCGGTATGTCGTTGGACGAAAAAGCTTGCGACACCGAAAGATGTGAAAAAAACGGTCAGATGATGAAGGAATGCGATTGTCACGACAATGAGCATGCCCAAGTTATGGAAGGAACCGAGGAGGTTATCTAACTATACCTGTACGTTCGGAGGCGTTACTGGTAAAATTTCAATATGCCTGAAAAATCTCAGACCATTCTTTTTTTAGTTCGCCATGGCGAAACCGATCACAACTACAGCCAGAATCCAGCCACAGACCAGCAACGACAACTAACAATATTTGGTCGGAAACAATCTTGTGTTGTCGGTCAATTCTTAGACCAATTTTCACCAGCCGTTATTTATTCAAGTCCGCTTGATCGATGCATAGAAACAGCTAAGTTAATTAAAGCGGAAATTGAATCTCGTCCTGAAATAATTAAGAACACTGCACTTTACGAGATATATTCCGAAACACCCAAAGTAAGGCATGAAGCAGGGGAGAGGGGAGAGACAATTTTTTCAACGGTCTTGCGAGATCATCGAGGCGAGCAAGTTGTGGCAGTGACTCACCAATACATTATCGGCTACATTGTTGCTGATTTTTTTAATATTGATTATCAAAGTGTTCGGTGTGAATTTGCGGATGTGTATAGATTGGTTTTTGCTAACGATAATCTTGTTGAAGTAGCGCGTCTTCAGCCTGCATATGGAGTTTAGGGTTAGTGAGGGAAACAAAGATTCTCTCGCCCGAACAGGAATTCTAAAAACTTCCCACGGCGAGGTTCAGACCCCCGTTTTTATGCCGGTGGCAACATCAGGAGCAATCAAAACATTAAATACCGAGGAAGCTAGGGCTGTTGGAGCGGAAATACTACTCGGTAACACTTATCATCTCCATTTACGACCCGGTGAAGAGCTGATTGATAGAGAGGGGGGATTGCATAATTGGATGAACTGGGATGGACCGATCCTTACAGACTCTGGCGGGTATCAGGCTTTTTCGCTTGGGGCAACTAGATCGAAACAAGCTAAGACGACAGAAGAGGGAGTTAGATTTTTTTCGCATCTTGATGGCCAAAAATTATTTTTTACTCCAGAGGCGGTGATAGATATCCAGTTAAAAATAGGTAGTGATATTGTAATGGTTCTAGACGACTGCGCTCCGTACCCAGCGACGGAGAAACGTCTCCGAACCGCCATTAAAAGAACAGGGGATTGGGCACAGCGTTCAATCGATCATTGGCAAAAATGTAAGGTAGGGGAGAGGGGACTATTTGGAATCATTCAAGGTGGACTCGACAAAGAATTACGGCAACAATCCCTGAAAGATATCCAAAATTTGCCGTTTGACGGAATTGCCATTGGGGGTGTGTCCGTAGGTGAAGGTAAGGACAATATGCTCACAGCAGTTGATTACGTGGCCAACGACCTCGATCCCAGCAGACCGCACTACCTTATGGGTGTTGGCGAACCGGTGGATTTAATCCGAATGATTCATCGTGGTATCGATATGTTTGACTGTGTCTTGCCAACCCGTCTGGCTCGTCACGGCTCATTTTGGACAACAAATTTTAAAAGAGAGAATATTCGTCGAGCCAATTTCACCAGCTTTTCAGGACCACTTGATCCTGAATGTCGTTGTCCAACCTGCCAAACGTATTCGGCTAGTTACTTGAGGCATCTGATTATGACGCACGAATCTTTGGGGTTGCGTTTACTATCAATCCATAATCTTTGGATTATTTTTGATTTAATCCGTCAGATAAGATCTTCTATCAAAAATAATACTTTTAGCAAACAGTTTGGAACTCATCTCTCCTAAATCCCCTAACTTCTGATATATTTAGGACATGGCTGAGAGGGGGAGAGAAGGTCTCTCAAAATTTGAGGTACAACCAGAAAAGACGGGTGAACAACCGGTTCACCCAGAGACTATTGAGCAACCAGAAATTATTCCATCCCCGACCGCTACTCCAGATAATGCACCTAGCGAAATCAGTACGCCTAAAGATATACTCCCAGAGGCGAGAGCCAACAAACAGAACGGTAGCCCAGACTTCGATCATCTTGTAGCTCCAGGGGAGCAAGACCCGGTAGATCTTCAGGCCAAGCTCAGCTGGGAGGACACCGAATCAATCGGACATCTTGATGGCTGACTTCTTGCCGACGTATCTTCTTTACAGCATTTTAGGGGCGATTATTATATTGCCCCTAGCGCTAATGTGGTTTTTTCGTTACTGGCAAACAAAAGACACTCTGGGAGATATAAACACCTTGGTTTGTATGATTGTTTCGTTGCCGAAAGAAGCTACCAACGATCCTCATGCCGCCGCTGAACCAGTTAAAGATTTCAAAGGGATGATTGCGCCGATGGAACAGTTTTATTCAGCCCTCACAACCACAATTCATCAACGTCATTTTATTGACTGGCTTTTCAGTACACCAGCCCATATCAGTTTTGAGATTTATTCAGTTGGGGGGGTGATAACTTTTGGCATCATCTGTCCAAAACGAATTAAAACCATTGTCGAGAGACAGGTTCATAGTTTTTTCCCCGACGCTCAAGTCAATCTTGGCGCGCCACCGAAGATTTTTAGTTCCGTTCAACCAAACATTTCAGGCGTAGTCTTTGAACAAGGTAAGAATTTTGTCTTACCACTAAAAACTTACCAGTATTTAGAAGCCGATCCGTTAAGCACTCTTACGACGGCTCTAACTAAATTGCAAGGATCAGGAGCTGCTTCGATTCAGATGCTAATTAGGCCGATCAGCGACAATTGGCGAATGCATACCGGTATAGCCAGCGGTCATGTGGCGGCCAACAAGATGCACCTCGTCAATCGAAGCGGTACTTCAAGGGTCTTGGGAACTGTCGGTGAGGTATTTAAAACGCCGAAGGTCGAGGAAACTGCCTCATACAAGCAACGATCTCCGGCTCAAGAAGAGTTGCTTAAAGCCCTACAGGAGAAGGGTAATAAGACTGGGTTTGAGACAATCATTCGTGTCGTGTCGACGGGGGATACGCCAACCTCTGCTCAAGAGAATACTAAAGCCCTAATCAGCGCCTTCTCCCAGTTTTATTCACCTCAACTTAACAGCTTGAAATACCGCCGAGTTGATCAAAAAAGAATCGCTCGGGATTTCTTGTTACGTCTGTTTTCCGGGGCACCTAAGATGATATTAAATGTTGAGGAGCTTTCAAGTATCTTTCATTTTCCCAACCGTCATAACGAAACACCTGGCCTAAAATGGGTCTTAGCCAAAACCTTGCCCGCGCCCGCTAACTTACCGGCCGAAGGAGTAGTGATAGGGGAGAGTAACTATCGGGGCGAGAAAAAGCTAGTTCGGTTACAAGAGGAAGATCGACGACGTCATATTTTTATGATCGGGAAAACCGGTACCGGCAAGACAACGCTTTTTGAAACGATGATCGAGCAAGACATGCATAACGGCAAGGGTTTGTGTTTTATAGATCCACTGGGTGATGCGATAGAGTCGCTATTAAAGAAAGTACCGACCCACCGCGCTAACGACGTTATCGTCTTCGATCCCTCAGACACAGAGTTTCCAATAGGACTAAATCTATTGGAATACACCAAACCAGAAGAAAAAGATTTCTTAATTCAGGAAGTAATCGAAATATTCTATAAACTGTTTGATCCAAATCGAACAGGGATTGTTGGGCCGCAGTGGGAGCACTGGGCACGCAATGCCGCGCTAACAGTGATGCAACGTCCCGAGGGTGGTAGTTTGATTGACCTGCCCAGACTCTTCACTGATGACGCGTTCCGCGAACAGTCAGTTTCTTACGTAACCGACCCAGTTGTCAAAGCATTTTGGGAACAACAACTGGCTAAAACCGCAGATTTCCATAAGTCCGAAATGTATAACTACTTTATATCTAAATTTGGTAGATTTATGACCAATGACTTAATGAGAAATATCATCGGGCAGACAAAAAGCTCATTTGATTTAAGAGAAATAATGGACTCGGGAAAAATTTTGTTTGTGAACTTAGCTAAAGGGAAAATTGGTGAAATCAACTCAAACTTATTAGGTTTAATATTAGTTTCAAAAATTCAAGTGGCGGCCTTCAGTCGAGCCGATATTCCTGAAGAACAACGCAAAGATTTCTACCTCTATGTTGATGAGTTTCAGAATTTTACTACCGACACGTTTGCCACAATTCTTGCGGAAGCCCGTAAGTACCGTTTGAATCTGAATATTACCAATCAATATTTTGCGCAGTTGACGGAGCATATTCGTGACGCCGTGATCGGTAATGTCGGAACGCTTATCTCATACCGTATCGGAGCGGAAGATGGAGAATTTCTTGTCAAGGAAATGCCTGGACTCACGGCAGAGGATTTGACCAATCTTGATCGTTTTCAAGCTTATGTTAAGCTCTTGATTGATCTGACACCAACCAAACCATTTTCACTATCAGGTATAAAAAGTCCAAACGCTGGTACAGGCGAGATGGCAAACTGGCTTAAAAAGGCAACCCGAGTTAAATACACTAAACCGCCAGTTTTGTTTACACCAGTAATAGCAAATACAACTAAAACATGAATGTTTCAGTAATTAACCTCATTTTCACCGCTTTGTTTTTGCTTGGAGCAATTATGCTTTGGTACCGGGCGGCACGATTTCGTCGGAAAATTGACTGGGAAGAACCTGGTGCATTTAGCTTGCTTTGTATCTCTGTACCCAAAAATAACGAGCGCACTCCTCAGGCCGCCGAGCAGATGTTTGCCGCTATGCACGGTATTTTTCGATCCACCGCCGATACACAGCCACATCTAAGTTTTGAGATCGTCTCCAAGTCTAAAACGATTAATTTCTATACATATGTTCCAACCGAATTAAGAGATTTTGTATCCAGCCAAATTTTTGCGCAATACCCAACAGTCGAAATAAATGAGATTCCATCGGAAAGCGATTACACACTTTTAGGCGAGGAGAAGCAAATTGCCGCTACGGAGTTAGACCTAAAAAAACCAACTGCTTTTCCAATTAAAACATTCCAGAACTTTGAAGTGGATCCGCTTTCCTCAATAGCCGGTGTCTTGAGTTCGGTTAGCGAACATGAAGAGATATGGGTACAAGTCTTAATTAAACCGATCGAGGATGATTGGCAGGATTTAGGTAAAGATGAGATTAAAAAAATTAAAGAGCCGTTCAAATCCCTTGGATTATGGGATCTCGCAAAAACCGAACTAAAAACCATGCTCTTTGATTTAACAAAACACACCGTAATCGGTCCGCCTGGGGAGGAAAAGAAAAAAGACGACAAAAAGAAAGAAGATAAAGAAAATGTGGAAAACGCGGCGGTTAAAGCGATCGAAGAAAAGATTACCAAACTTGGGTTTGCAACCAATATTCGTGTCCTAGCAGCCGCCAATGACGAGTACTTGGCTCGAGCTAAGTTGGAACAGGTAGTCGGTGCTTTTAAACAATTTAACACTATCAACCTTAACGCCTTCATAGCCAAAGATATTACCAACGACCGGCAAGCCCACCAACTTTTTAGTTCCAGAACTTTCGGTGAAAGCTCGATGATTTTTAATATCACTGAATTAGCCTCGATCTATCATTATCCGTCAGAGACCGTGGCAACCCCAACGATTGCTTGGGCAGGGTCTAAAAAGGGAGAACCACCGGCGAATCTACCGCTTGAGCACGTTGTTCCGGCAGACGAACTAACTATCTTTGCCCAAACCAACTTCCGTAACGAAGTCAAAAAATTCGGCATCAAAAAGAAAGATCGCCGACTGCACATGTATATCATCGGAAAAACCGGTACTGGTAAGTCGACGCTGATGGAAAATATGATTATTGATGATATCAACGAAGGCAGAGGAATGGCCGTTGTTGATCCACACGGTACGCTTATCGCCCACGTCCTTGATTTTATCCCCGAGAGCCGACTTCGAGACGTTATTTATTTCAATCCGGCAGATCGTGAATTCCCGATCGGCTTTAATTTACTAGAGAATGTTAACCCTGAACAAAAAAATATTGTTGCTTCGGGAGTTGTGGGGATTTTAGAAAAAATCTTCGGTGAAGTTTCATGGGGACCGCGATTAGAGTATATCTTGCGAAACGTAATCTTAGCTCTCCTGGAGTATCCCAATTCAACGTTTATGGGCATAATGCGTATCCTGACAGATAACGCCTACCGTAGAATGGTCTTGAACGAAGTGAAGGATCCGGTAATTCGAGACTTCTTTATTAACGAATACGAAAAGTACGAACCTAAATTCCGCACGGAAGCCATTGCTCCAATCCAAAACAAAGTCGGACAGTTTTTGTCGGCCTCAACAATCCGAAATATCATCGGACAGCCAAAATCTACCGTTGATATTAGGCAAGTCATGGATGAGGGGAAAATATTACTAGCCGACCTTTCCATCGGTAAAATTGGGGAAGATAATTCTGCCCTTCTAGGGTCAATGCTGATTACTAAAATTCAGCTGGCGGCGATGGGACGGGTTGATGTTGAAGAAGATTCTAGGCGAGATTTCTACCTTTATGTTGATGAGTTCCAAAATTTTGCTACCGAATCTTTTGCCACAATTCTCTCGGAAGCCCGCAAATATCGTCTTAATTTGGCGATGGCTAACCAATACACCGCCCAGATGCCGGAGAGCGTCTCTAATGCTGTTTTCGGCAACGTCGGAACAATGATTAGTTTCCGCGTCGGTGCACAAGACGCTGATGTACTAGTAAAAGAATACGAGCCAGTCTTTGACTCTAACGACTTAGTGAACTTAGATAATTTTCAAATATATCTAAAGATGGCAATCGACGGTGTTACTGTCCCGGCTTTTTCAGCTAGTACCTTATCACCAAAAACAGATAAAACTAATCTTGTTGAGCAAATAGTTGCCAATAGCCGTCAAATGTATTCCCGGCCTGTCGAAGAAGTAGAAGATTATATAACAGAATGGTCTACGCCAATCAACTTATCTGATCCGTCAAAACAACCGATCCCGCAACCATATGAAGAATTAAAGACTAAATCAGACGCTTTCATCAGTCAGAAAAAGGGGAGCGCGGCTGAAGAAAGCGGCCTCGCCGATGGGCCGGAAAAACTAGAGAAAGGGGAGAGTAACGGAAAAGGGGAAGTCAGGGCCGAGCCGGGTAGAGGAGAGCTACCCGAGGGACTGAAGATTGAAATTATTAAAGATCGTTTCGATCGGCCATGGTACGCGGTCGAACAAACCAAAGACCAAAAACCAAAGTCCGAAATAATGGAAGGCGGGGAGAAAGATTTCGAAGATGGGGGAGAGATTGCGCCAAATACACCGCCGTTCGTCGGGAGCGGGGGAGAGGCGACAGAAAGTGATCAATTAATCAGCTGGGACGACGCCGAACAACTAGGTATTCAGACGCCTCATGAGCCGCACAAGAGCGCTGACGGGCAAGGTTTGACGCCCTTGGACGAAATCGACGCGTAGCTCTGAATACTCCTATCGTCGTAAGCCATTAAAACCTCGTCCCCTCCCGAGTAGAGAATTGTCTAAATTTTTAATTTTTGTTTTGCAATTCCCCCGCCGACCCCAGAGAAGAGAGGGTTGATAAACACTCGAAATTAGCCTCTTTAAGCAAAGCCCCTCAATAACGGATTTGAACCAATTTCCCCTGTTTATCTATAATAAGTCGGACAATATACATTCTACGTCACGATTCTATACTATCCCCCTTATTACTCTCTCGGCTTGTTCCCGTTTTACCAAAAGATATGGGTAGATATGTTTTACAATCTTCTCGACTGCTCTCCCTTTTATCTCCCAGCGGAAGTATCCACCCGTATTGTTCTTAACAAAGTACGAGCTACCCCCAAATATGTTCTTGAGCCAGTCGGTTAGTCTTCTATCTTTTTGAACAATGATTATTCTTGGGTAGTAGTGTGACTCTCCACGACCGTTCTTATGAAGCCTGAAGTCAATATGACCCTCACCGTCAACTACTCCCGCTAGATAACAATAATTTTCCTTCATAAACTAATTGTCGCACAAACTAAACAATCAAAGAAATATGCGTCAGCATATATTCTTTACCAGTTAAAACACTCTACGGTCAAAGTTGCGATTTAAGGCACGATAAATTTTTTGATGATTCGTATATCGTCTAAGACGCAAAAATATTCACTGCCAATATCGGCAACGGCAAACTTAGATGTGTTTGCCGCCGCGACCCACGTGATTTTGCCAGACGACCAGTAGCGGTGTCGCAGTAAATATTGATGAGTAAGTTCCGATCGCTATTCCAACTAGGAGTGTTACCACAAAGCCCCTAATACTTGCTCCGCCCATAATTGTCAGGGCAGTCAAAGTGAAAATTACCGTGAGACTGGTTGCAAGGGAACGATTTAGGGTTTGGCCCAGAGACATATCTGCTATAGTTTCAAAACCAATATTCTCCCCTTTATGCTTGAGTAGATTTTCACGAACCCTATCAAAAACAACAATTGTGTCATGGACCGAGAACCCCATCACCGTTAGGAGGGCAGTTATGAAAGAAGCATCAACCTCAAAATGAAAATAATGAGCCAATATTGAGAACACTCCGGCGGTTATAACTAAGTCATGTAGCAGGGCGACAACAGCGACTACTCCAAAACGCCAGGATGAAACAGGGAAAGTAACCGCTCTGAAAGCGTACGCTAAGTAAAAAATAATAAATAGTGAAGCCAGGACAACAGCAATAATTGCCTTTCTGGTTAAATCTCGACTGACGCTCGGACCGACAAGTTGGTACTGTTTCTCCGTAACTGTGCCAAAATCTTCGCCAAGCTTTTTAACGATGTTTTTGTGTTGCTCATCGGTTAACGGTAACATTCTCATCGTCATTATTGATTGGTCGGTCTTACTGACAACCAGTCCCTTAACATCTGGATAATTAACAACCTTCTCTCGTAGGGCGCTCTCCCCTACTGGTTTCTCAAAAGACAGATCAATCTGGGCTCCACCTTTGAAATCAATTCCCAGAGGTAACTTCCAAAAGATTAAAAATAATATGCCAATAACAAAAAGCGCAATTGAAATGCCGAACCAAAGCTTTTTCTTTTTACCCAAAAATAGATAGTTTTCCATCATATTTTCTCTAGCTGCCTCTCCCCCAACTTAAACATCGACAATATTCGCAGAAAAGCGCGACTGGCTGTAATCGAGCTAAAAAGAGAGACGATAACTCCGAGCGCTAGGGTGAAGGCAAATCCTCTGACCGAACCGGTGGTGGTGTAGTAAAGAATAACACAGGTGATAATAGTCGAGGCGTTGGAATCACGAACCGAAGGCCAGGCACGGCGGAACGCTTCTTCCAAAGCGATTTTCAAGCTCTTTCCCTCTCTTAATTCTTCCCTTAGCCGCTCAAAAATTAAGATATTGGCATCAACCGCCA
>JBBTZC010000027.1:0-15375 GCA_038078495.1 Patescibacteria group bacterium
TCATAATATTCCCGCAACTTGTCGGCATTCTTGTCGGCATCTTTTTTGTCGTGCTTGGTGTCAACATCCTCGCTTTCGGTAACAAATTCACCCGACTTCGCTAGGATAGCAAAAGCCCCTCCCAAGGTTAGTAGGGGGAGGGGCTATAGGAGCACAAGCACGCCACTGGGGCGTTTGGGGAACGCGTCACCGACCGTGGTTATGGCTCTATAAAGCCGACGCGCAAAATCTTTTGACTGGTAAATAATAGCACCAATGCTTTTGAAAGTCAAGCATTTCACTCGCTTTTTTTTTTGTATAAAGATAGGGCCTCGACCTGGTAGTCGAGGCCCTGGGTGCGGCGAGACGGTTTTAGTTGGTGTACTTTGCCGTCAGTTGCGCCATCTGCTCGGCGGTTCTTTCGAGTTCCTCAAGACTGGCTTTTGCTTTTTCGAGGTCTTGTTTGTCGCCCGTTAGCTCATTCAGCGAAGCCGTAGCCGTACTGATCGTCGCTTGTGCTGCGTCAATCGCTACTCGCTTAGCGTTTATCTCGGCCTCGACTTTGATCAAGGCCAACTTCACTCTTTCGAGCGGGCTTTGACCAGCAACAGGGCTAGCTTCCTTCGTCTCAACCTCGGGCAGGGCCGTTGGCTGCGCGGATGCGTTAATAGCTGCGCGTAGGCGTTCGTGATTGTCAGCGATCGCTTCCGTAACCTTCTTTCTCGTTTCCGAGAGATACAGCTCGGCTTTCGTTGTAACCTTATACGAGTGAAAGTCGCGTCCTCGGTTATAGAGGAGATACCCGTTCTTGGTGAGCTCGTCGATCACGATCAATGCCCTCTCTTCGTCGCAGGCCGCCGTCTTAGAGATGGTTTCGACTGTGGCATGAACTGTCAGGCATGGGTGAAGCTTTGCTTCTGCAACCAGAGTCTCGAGAATCTCGGTCAACGGCAAGGGGTCACTAAACGAATCTTCTTTCGGGGCAATCACGTGACGCGTTGTGGCGTCGGAGGTCACCTGCCGGGACAAGTGGAAGGTTTTGGCTCCCCTCGGCCCCTTTGCCACCAGCGCCCCCCAAACGAAGAGCTGATGAATTGCGCGGCTAATCATCGAATTCGATGCCTTCTTGTCCCCACTCTTGTCGGAGTAGAGACTGCCGAGCGTCGAATTGAGGACATCCTTGTCTAGAAGTCCGTCATCGCCCGTCGTCTTGTCGGCCAACGCGTCAATAATGACGCTGACCGTAACGACTTCGATGATGGTCTTCTTGCGCACGTTCTTGTGTCTGCCACCCTGGCTACCACCGTCGACTTTGATGCCGTTCCAGAGATATTCGAGGCGTTTTGGCAGTACGACGCTCACCACGCCCATCAAGCTTAACGCTTGTAAGCTGGTGCCAACTTGCTTGTTGGTCCCCTCGGCACCGCACTCGGTGAGTACGGTTCGGACACACGTTTCAAGCGCGTCCTTACTCACAACACCATCTGTAGTGCTAGAAGTGACATATGCATCGAGCTTTTTGAGGGCTTCGATACTTTTGTCCCAGAACCGATTGAGAACGAATTCCCCTTTCGGCGCTTCGGAACCGAGTAAATTGGCGATTGTTGCCACGGTTTCTTCCTCCTTGATTGTTTCAGGCTTCTCCGATGCGACCGGCTTGGTTGCAAGCAGTCGGTAGGCGGGATACGGCCGCGTATTCCCGGTGGATTCGATGCAACCCTTCCGAACAAGAGCCATTATAGATCTGGCGTGCTCGAGTTGGGTTGGCTTAAGGCCGTACATCTCGAGAACTATGCGAACGGCAGTTCGGAATGCGTCGCCGTCGATGAGATCGTCCTGGACATCCACGGCTGTCAGACAGTCAAGGACCTCCTTGAAGTGAATCTCGTAACTCCAGAAGGCGCTCAGGTTGAACGCCGGTACCAAAGGTAGCGCTGTTGCAGCTACTCGCATCGCATCGATTGACGCTTTTGAGAGCTGGGGATCGACAGCCTTATTTTTGAGTCTTATGGGCGGATTACGCCAAAGGCTGTAAACCTGTTTGACATCCAGCTTGGAGTCGACTTGTGCGACAAATTCCCTGCAGGTGTCATTTCCGCCCGGTTGTACTGTACCGCGAATTTCGTAACTACCTTTTGGTCGTTTTTTAAGGATTATTCCCTTGCGATGATGGCTACCTGTCGCTGCCTTAGTCAGCATAACCGTAACCTTGCCCGCGAGATCCTTGATTGGTTCGTAGAGCATCGGTGCGGTTTCAGCAGGAATCGGCGCCAAGGTATGGTTCTTGCTTTGTTTTATGTCGAGTGTTAACGTACCCACAAATTCACCTCCTTGGAGAATTTTGTTCAGAGCAATATTAACAGATCTTCAGATAAAGTCAAGGTCGGTCGGGAGTTCCAAGGGACTTTTTTCGTTGCCGAGTTCGGTGGAAACTGATGACAAACCGGTGGACTTCGTCACGAATCCGGGCGAGAAACAAAATGCCCTTATGGCCTCGTTTTGCAATCATGGGTCGTTTTTTACCAGGTAAAAATATCCGATCCGGTTTTTTCGCTAGAGAAATCAGTTGCGGCTTCTGGCTGTTCTGCCAGGAGCTAGTTACTAGTTGCTCCACCGCCTTGAGGGCGGCGGCTAGCTGTTCTGGTCCGCCGTCAACGACATAAAGGTCTGGTAATGGGCGGGAGGTGTCGGCGAATCGTCGGGCTGTAACCTCTTTTATCATCGAGAAGTCATCCTGGCCGGTGACTGTTTTAATCTTATACCTCCTGTACTCGTTTTTATCTGGTTTGCCGTTAATAAAACAAACGGTAGCTCCGACCGGCTCGCTCGCACCTAGATTAGAAATATCAACCGCTTCGATACGTAGTGGCACTTTAGCAAGCCCAAGAAGTTCCTTTAGGGCAATCAGTCCGGTGTAATCGCCACTTTCTTTGATGAGCAGTGACTCGAGCTTTGCTTGAGCGTTCTTCTTTGCTAACTCGACAAAATCGAGTTTTTCGCCGCGTTTAGCGCTTCGCAGTTCAATCCTTTTATCGAAAACGTTAGATAGCCAGGCGGCAATTATATCCTGGTCTTCGATTTCAGCTTCGAGTATGACCAGGGCCGGTATCGTTTGCAGGTTGTGGTAAAAAGTCATGATGAACTGTCGTATTACCTCGCTCTCGTTGCGTTCAACGCTCGAGTCAAATACGAACTGCTGGGCGTGGCCAAAATGACCGCCGAGTACTGGGGCAAGTGTGACAACTGTATGCTGATTGGAGCTTGCTGTCGCAATAATGTCGCAATCCTCGTCGGTTCCAGAAACGATATCCTGGGGGCTAATAACCTGATGAACGGCCCGTAGCTGATTCCGAAGCTTGGCCGCAAGCTCATAATTCTGGTTTTGCGACGCTATTTCCATCCGTCGATCCAAATCTTTCATGATTGCTTGACGCTTACCCTGAAGAAAATCGATAACCTTACCCACCTGAACAGCATATACTTCTATATCAATCTGATCGGCCATAGGGCAGAGGTTGTCCTCGAGCTGGCAGTTCAGACACGGTCTGTCGTGGCCCCGAGGAAGCGGCTTATTACTAATATGCACACCGTAAAGCCGACGCAAGAACTCGCAGGCAAGGTTGGCTGCCCAGGCCGAGAGATACGGCCCATAATACCTTGATCCGTCTTTAGCTCGACGACGCACTACTTGCAGGCGAGGAAACGGCTCACGTACGGTAAGCTTGATAAACGGATAAGCCTTATCGTCTGTGAGTTTTATGTTGAACTTTGGACTGTATTCGCTGATCAATCGAGACTCAAGTATTAACGCTTCAAGCTCGTTGTTAACAACTATCGTCTCGACGTCAGCTACGAGTCCCATCATCACCGCTATCCAAGGGCGGTTCAGATGTCTATTAGTAAAATAGCTTCCAACCCTATTTTTTAAATTTTTGGCCTTACCGACATAAAGCACTCTGTCGTGCTCATCCTTAAAGAGATAAACTCCGCTTTGATCTGGTAAAGCACCGATACTATTTTTTATTTCTTCTTGCATTTGTTGCTGGTAATACTATCATTAAATCGCTAGTGGGTCACGCGACCTGCTGGTGTCGCTCCACAAGCGACTATCCTCCCAGTTAGGCGAAAACAGAAGGGGCGTCGGAATCAGTCCCCGATGCCCCATAATTACGCTTAAAATAAAACGTACAGAATACTGGCGCTTACACTAACAGGTTGATAGAATAGTCTTTAATTATATATCGAATAATAATCTTATCATGTCTAGCGTTTCATGCCATACACAAAGCGGAAATAACTTTTAATAAAATTTGTCCTAAAACAGTTGACATATCGATAAAAATATGATAGTATTGCCGCGTACCATCAGGTACAGAAGTTGTGAGACCGTGTGTCTAAAGAGCCACGCTCAACAGCAACTCACTTTAACAATTAGTTTTCCTTTCAGTCCGTAACCACGACAGGTACCTGGCATTCCGAAATTCGAAATTAGCCAGCCAACAAAAGTTTTTAGTTCTGGATTGAAAGGGGGAAACAAATCGAATGTTTTGTTTCCGCTTCCTTTGAGATTTCTTATAGAAAGAGATTTCAAAGGAGGGAGGACTTCCCCGTGGCACCGCGGTAATCGGGCAAGGAAAAGAAAATGAAATTTCTAGGTCAGAATCACGATTTCGACACAACGGTCAGAAGCATTGGCGGTCAGTTCAGGGACAAGTGCCTTGAAAAGATCAGCGCAATGCGCGGCCAAATCGTCGCCGTCAATCCGCTTGCGGATGGCAGCGCCGACTTGTTCTTCTTGACGAAGGGCGGCCGAAACAATGACCGTTCGGTTGTGAATGCGATCCACACGGGTGACTCGTGCAGATCGTTCGCAAATCTCGGCTACCGATACCCGGAAACCGAGGGGGTCGACGACCAGCTCGAGGCGAAGACGCTCGGCTATCGAACGCCGGCCACGGTCGCTCGCTAACTTCAACACGACACGTTTCCGGGAGGGAATAATGACCTTTGAACGATAGCTGGCGCGAGGTGGCGTCCGTGTCAGCAATAATAAGCCAACCGAGGGAGAGCGATCCTCTCCCTCCTTCATTCAAGCTCGCACCGATGTGGGTTTAGATGAGGGTAGGAGCGCTCGAAAGAGTGGCTCGCGGTCCCAACTGAAGCATTTACGAAATAGTAGATGCTTGTGAGGGAATTATGGAAAAGTTTCTAAGTAAGATTCGGCCTGCTCTTGTTTTTTTCTTCGGCACGCCTCGTCGATTGCGTGCCAGTGTCATCGGTTTGGTGATTACTATCGTCATTCTCGTGCCAGGCGTCCTGTCGTTTGTTATCGGACGCTTGCTCGACGGGCTGGCTCCCTTGCTTGGGCCGATCGTCGTCATTCTCATCCTAGGTTTGGCTTTTGGCCGGATCTTCAGACCCGTCTTCCGGCTCTTCTCTCCCCCAAAAAAGAAGAGCTAGAATCGTCCGTCCAGCCCCAGATCTTCGGATCTGGAGCTGGGCTCCCAATCAAGTTCATCGATAATGAGGTGAGCTTTGAGGGAAAATATGAATTTAAAATCGGAGATGCGGGAGCACGAGCTTCCTGTTCGCAATCGTACTCGTCGTCGGTTCAGCTTGTTGAGGAATCTTTTCTGGTACGGTCAGCGCGATCGCGTCGAAGTGACGAGCTGGAAGGCCTATCGACGGTCGCAGCACAAGGCCGCGTAACAACTGTGGGGGCGTCAGGGTTTCGACGAGGGCAGAATAATTGCCGTCTGGGCGTGGTAGCCCAAGCTGGGAAAATGCCTAAACAAAAACCAGTGATGGCAGGAACCTGCTTCCGGAACCGAGTTCAATTCTCGGCGCCTCCACCAGTTTTCTTCCGGGACGATGAATAGCTAGCGCTAAGCATCATCCCTCCAACTGTCTTGCTGACTCGTAGGAGTGGGCGGGGCGAAGGAGAGAGGAAATGAGAAGGGTTAAAGACTTTGTCGTATCTGTCGGGTATTGGATAAATGCCCAGTTCCGACCGATCAACGAAGTCACTGCAAGGGAACTGAAATTCGTTGATGACGTCGAAGGCCACTACCAGATGTGCTTGCTCGTCGAAGAAGACGAGGCGGAGTGTGTATTTCTTGAGCTGATACTGGGTCGAGTGACCGAAATCCGAGTTTTAGCCAAGAAGTACCGTCGACACGTTCGACGGGCGATGACAGCACGAATCGGCGCTGTCTTGTCAGATAACTGGCAGGAGTTCGGGGATAGGGTAGTTGCCGAAATGGAGGTTCTCGAAGATCTTGCGGGCAAAATCGTACAACTTCGCGGCCTCTGTCCGGAAATCAGCAGTCGAACCGGTCACTATCCCGAGGGGATAGCTATGTAGGTGGTAAGAAAAACGCCACTGACAACCAGCACTGAAGGAGGTTACAATGTGTCGGTGTTGCAAGAACGGGAGTTCTGGAGATGAGCAGCCTCCAGCGTCTGCTTATGTTACTGCTCTCCTGACCATTACTCTCGCATGTGGCACGGCAGGCTGTGTCTACGTCCTCTACACCGAGCCAGAGAGCGTTCTCGGGTACTTAGTCGGTACGGTCGTGTCGCTGCTAACTACCATTCTCACTGGCCGGACATGCATCAAGATAATCCGGCAGTACAACCAAAGGGGTCGTCCTAAATGAATTCAGGACGACCCCTTTTCCGTATCCTTGAAAAAGCTTTTCAACGAATTATTTGTCATTGACGAATAAGTTTCTACTGCGAGAATGGTAAAAATGGACGTGAAATTTTTAGCCCAAAAGTTGATCGATCACGATGAGCGACTGGAGCGAATCGAGACTAAGATGCTGACGCGCGATGAGTTCTTAACCACAATGGACAAAGTAATGTCGGCAATTGCGAGACTCGATCGGGGGCGGTTATTCCAAATTCACAGACTCGATAGACATGAGCAAGATATCGCTAAGCTCAAAACTAAAGTCGGACTCACTGACTAGTGTTCCGTTTATCAAAGAGGACTTTTTCTAAAACATGACCGGTCAGGGAGCTCTTGTTCTGTGAGACTTCTTCTGGCGTCCCCTTAGCTACAACTTCGCCACCCTTCTCACCGCCACCAGGACCAAGGTCTATCAGATGGTCGGCCGATTTTATAACATCTAAGTTATGTTCTATGACAACAACGGTATTTCCGCGATCAACCAGGGTCTGCAGTACGGCAAGGAGTTTCTCGACGTCGGCAAAATGAAGTCCGGTGGTCGGCTCGTCCAATATATACAAAGTAGCGCCGGTATCGCGTTTGGTTAGTTCGGCCGCTAACTTTATACGCTGGGCTTCGCCACCAGAAAGAGTCGTGGCGCTCTGGCCAAGCCGAACATAACCCAAGCCGACTTTCTGCATTGTGCGCATCTTGTCAGCAACGGTGCCAATATTGGCAAAGAACTCTAGGGCCTCATCAATGGTCATGTTCAAGACCTGAGAAATATTTTTACCCTTCCACATTACTTCCAGCGTTTCGCGGTTGAAGCGAGTGCCTTTGCAGACATCGCAAGTAATATAAACATCCGGCAGGAAATTCATTTCAATTTTAATCTGGCCGTCGCCTTGGCAGTTCTCACATCGTCCGCCTCCGCCAGCTGGCGGAACATTAAAGCTAAATCGTCCAGGCTTGTAGCCACGACTACGGGCGGCAGGGGTAGCGGCAAAGAGCTGGCGGATCGGGTCGAACGCTTTGGGGTACGTGGCCGGGTTGCTACGTGGAGTTCGGCCGATAGGGGACTGGTCGATCTCGATCATCTTATTGATATGCTCAACACCGCTAATGCCTTCGTGAGCTCCTGGAGTTAATGTACCGTGATCCATCTTTCGATTAACGGCTTTACTCAAGATCTCGGCAATTAGCGTTGATTTGCCCGAGCCGGAAACTCCGGTAACAACGATAAAACGCGAGGTTGGGAAGTTCACAGTAATATTTTTCAAGTTGTTTTCTTTGGCGCCGTGGATTGTCAGCATCTTATGGCCTTTATCAACTTCGCGACGAGTCGGCACAACAAGGGCTTTTTCGCCACGTAAGTACGGGGCCGTCACAGATTTTGGATTATTAAGAACCTCGTCATACGTACCGCTCGCCACAATCTCGCCGCCATGTTCACCGGCACCAGGACCGATATCAACCAAGAAATCGGCAGCACGCATTGTTTCTTCATCGTGCTCAATCACAATTACTGTATTACCCAGATCACGCAGGCGGTGTAAGGTTTCGATAAGTTTAGCGTTGTCAGTTGGGTGGAGGCCGATGGTTGGCTCGTCTAGAACATATAAAATCCCAACCAAAGCCGAACCAATCTGCGAAGCAAGACGAATTCGTTGAGATTCGCCACCGGCCAGTGTTGTTGCCGAACGGTCGAGCGTCAGATAGTCCAAGCCAACTTTAGACAAAAACTCGAGGCGGCTGGTGATTTCGAGAATAACTTTACTGACAATCGATTTTTCCCTCGCGGTGAGTTTCAACGCGGCAAAATATTCCCAAGCCTGGTCTATGGTTAGTTTGGTGACTTCGGAGATATTTTTTTGCCCAACTTTAAAAATTAGCGCTTCTTGTTTGAGACGTGCACCCTTACAGCTCTGGCAAGGGCTGGCGAGCATGTATTTTTCAATTTCTTCCCGGACTCGGTCGGAATCAGTTTCGTGGTAACGCTTTTCCAGGTGGGGAATGAGACCGTTGAACCCAACGTGAAAATGGTGGGCGACGCCGGCGGAGTAGTACTTAAGCTTGAGTCGCAGCGGTGTTCCAGTTCCGTAAAGAATCTTTTTTAAATTATCTTTGTTGAGGTCCTTGATTGGTGTATCAACAGAAAGGTCAAAGAATTCGGCTGCGTTTCGCAAGAGGACGCCGTAATAATTTATCGGTGAGTAAGTCCACGGCATAATGCCGCCTTCGGTGATTGATTTGACAGGATCTGGAATAATCAATTCCTCGGTGATTATCTTGCGATAGCCAAGGCCGTGACAGTCTTCGCAGGCGCCGTACGGTGAGTTGAACGAAAATGATCGCGGGCTAACTTCGCCTAAACTAAAACCGTCGTACGGGCAGGCTAAATCCTCGCTAAGTAGTATCTCGTCGTCTTTGCCTTCTTGGGCGACGATAACTAGACCCTTGCTTAATTTCATCGCCGACTCAATCGCCTCGGTTAGACGCGACGGTGTCGATGAGCCGATGATCAACCGGTCAATCAAGACCTCGATTTTATGGGCTTTGTAGCGATCAAGCTCGATCTTATCGCTCAGACTGTAGATCTCACCGTTAACACGAACTGTCCCAAATCCTCCTTTGTACAGATCGTGTAGAAGCTGATGGTATTCGCCTTTGCGACCGCGTACAACTGGAGCTAAAACACTGATGCGTGTTCCTTCGGGGAGCCCAGTAATTAAGTCGGTCATCTGATCGACGCTCTGACGAGAAATCACTCGACCACAATTCGGGCAGTAGGGGATACCGATACGAGCAAAGAGTAAGCGTAAATAATCGTAAATTTCGGTTACCGTACCAACAGTTGAACGAGGGTTATGAGAGTTGGCTTTTTGGTCAATTGAAATGGCCGGTGAAAGCCCTTCAATATAATCAACATCGGGTTTCTCCATCTGTCCCAAAAATTGTCTAGCATAGCTGGACAATGACTCCATATAGCGGCGCTGACCTTCGGCGTAAATGGTGTCGAACGCCAAGCTCGATTTACCGGAGCCTGATAGACCTGTGAACACAATTAATTTCTCTCGAGGTAACTCGAGATCGATGTTCTTGAGATTGTGTTCTCTGGCACCTTTAATGAAGATTTTATCTGACGATGACATCTAGATATTGTACCAGACAAATACCGAATAACATTAGGTGGACTTATTGTGGGAATTCGTATAGTATCCTATTTGGTTTTATCAGTGCACGCAGGTGCATACCTAAGCCCAGTCCTTTGCGGCACACCCGCGTCATCCTTGTCACACCTTGCGTCCCGGTACACATCCCGGGGCTTTTTAATATCTAGGAGCTTGCGTCTTTGGCCGACTACTGCAATATAAAGATATGAGCGAGCTACCAAGTCAGAGTCCGGAAGAGCTGGGATTATCTTTGGATGAAAGCCGTTTTGGAGACGAAAGAGTAATCCTTAACACCCTCGAGCACGGGGTTGCGCGCTCAGTAGGTGACATTGACCAGTTTTTTAATGATATTGCACCGCACCGGAATGTTGTAGAGTTGGCTTACGCAAAAATAGAGGTTATTGGCTCCCGAGGAGAAAATAAGCTTGTAGTGGTTAGTGACGACGAAACGGAAATACTCGCAGTTTTTAAACCTGACTCACTTAGGTCAAAGGAGTTCCGGGATATGAATGAATTGGGTGATGATTATCCGCGTGAGAGAGCGGCGTATTTTGTCTCAAAACATTTTGGCTTCGACCTAGTACCACCAACTACGATCAGAACAATTGATAACCGAACTGGTTCGCTACAAGAGTTCATATCACGCGATGAATATCGAGCGGGTAGCGATATCGCCCGCACCACCAACGAACAGATGGACATGATTATGGATTCAGATGACGTAAAAAAGCTTTGTATTCTTGACTGGATTATTGGTAACGCGGATAGACACTCGGCCAATTATTTAGTAAATCTTAACACTGACCCCGCGGCCAAAGGACGAGCACTAATCGCGATCGATAACGGAATGGGTTTTAATAGTAAGTTCTACCGTACCAAGTCAAATTTATCTGTAAAAAATGAGAAACATGGAGGCCAGAGAGTTCCGGGTCCGTACGTGCATTTAACCTTTGAAGTCGAAAGCAACAAACCAATAACTACCACAATTCCCGAAGAACTATTGGCTCAAATTGCCGATGGTTACCAACGCATGAGCGACTTAGATCAAGATATTACCGGTGTTGACGGCATATCACTAGATGAGGCCGGGGAAATGCGTTACCGTATCGAGCTATTACTAGATAAAAAAGTCTTTCTGTCGGGAAATAACTTTAGTTTTATCACTAAGGATATAGCATGACCCCCGACTAGCGGGGGCCAAAGTGCTGACACAGATGTTGAAGTAAGCGTCTCTCCGGTGCTTGCGTAAAGTCGACCCGAGGATTGTCCAGAATGCTTGCAAGTTGCGGGTTTCCCCTGAGCTCACGTTCTCGTAGCGTAGAAGTGAGGAATACTCTCTTCCCCTCAGCTACGAGCTGTTGCAGTATCCCGATTCTGTTTCTGAACTGCTTATCAGGGTTAAGGCAAACTGCGACGAAGTCGGGCGGGAAAGAAAATTCTCCCGTCTCTCTTTTCATGAGCTCAACCCACCCCTGTGGTCCAAAGAACGTTGCCGTATGCATACGTACACTCTCCAATTACCTCGAGATTGTAACAGTTTTCTCCCATAAGGTCAAGTATCTTTGGCTATTTTCCGGTGCTCGTTTCGCTCTTTCTGCATTTTCTTTAGCTTTATTACCTCATCTCGTAGGATCGCAGCAAGTTCAAACTGAAGCTCTTGGGCGGCGAGCTTCATAGCTCGTTCTTTTTCTTTGATTAGAGATTCAATGTTGGATTTGGCCAGTAATGTCTCGATTTTATCTAAGCCGACAGATTCAGAGAGTTCCTGCTCAACTATTGAAGTTATTTCCTTGGAAATTGTGGTTGGGGTGATGTGGTGATTTTTGTTGTGGGCTTCTTGAATGGTACGGCGGCGGTTAGTCTCTTCAATGGCCCGTTTCAAACTTCCGGTTATGTTGTCGGCGTAGAGCACGACTTGACCCTGGACGTTACGGGCAGCACGACCGATAGTCTGAATTAGCGATCGATCCGAACGCAAAAAGCCTTCTTTATCGGCGTCCAGAATTCCGACTAAAGAAACTTCTGGCAGGTCTAAGCCCTCGCGTAAAAGATTTACACCGACTAATACATCGAACGTGCCCTTGCGCAGCTCGCGCAAAATCTCAATGCGCTCCAAGGTTTCGATGCCGGAGTGCAAGTATCGAACCCGAATACCTCGCTCGGTAAAGTAGTCGGTCAAATCTTCCGCCATTTTTTTGGTTAATGTTGTTACCAAGACTCGTTCCTCTCGCTTTACACGCTCTTTGGCTCGTTCCATCAGGTCACCAACTTGATTTTCCAGCGGCCGAATGATAATTTCCGGGTCAACCAACCCAGTTGGACGGATAACCTGCTCTACGGTTTGCTCGGTCTTCCCAAGCTCGTAATTTCCAGGAGTAGCAGAAGTATAAATAGTCTGGCCGACCTTCTTTTCAAATTCGGCAAAACGAAGTGGCCGGTTGTCTTTAGCGGACGGTAATCTGAAACCGTAATCTACTAAAACTTCTTTGCGAGCCCTATCTCCGTTATACATCCCGCCAATCTGTGGCACGGTCACGTGTGACTCGTCGATAATCGTCAGGAAATCGTCCGGGAAGTAATTCAGCAACGTGTTTGGAGTTGCCCCTGGGGCCCGACCATCAAAATGTCGGGAGTAGTTTTCTATCCCGTTGCAGTAACCGATCTCACGGATCATCTCCATATCATAGTTGGTGCGGCGCTTCAATCGATCGGCCTCGATAATTTTCTTTTCTTTTTCTAAAACCTTGAGCCGGTCATCAAGCTCAGCCGAAATTGATTCAAGGGCTCCTTCAATCTTCTCGGGTGGGGTAACGAAATGCCGTGATGGATAAATTACAACGAAACGGGGAGTGGCGTTAACGGAGCCGGTGACGTGATCAATCTCCTGGATCTGGGAAACCGTATCTCCATCAAGTTTAATGCGAACTAATGTTGTGGAGTTGGACGGCAAAACGTCGATGATTTCGCCCCGAGCCCGGAAATCTCCTCGAGCCAATTCAACGTCATTGCGTTGGTACTGTAGGAAAACGAGCTTATCTAATATAGCTTCACGGTCGGCTTTATCTCCTTTGGTTAAAACCAACGTTGCTTTCTGATACTCTTCTGCCGATCCCAACCCATAAATACACGAAACTGAGGCGACGATAATAACATCACGTCGCGAGAGAACTGCCTGTGTGGCGGCGTGACGCAACCGATCAATCTCGTCATTAATTTGAGCTTCTTTTTCTATATATGTATCTGAATTAGGCATATACGCCTCTGGTTGGTAGTAGTCGTAGTAAGAAACAAAGTATTCAACAGCGTTTTTAGGGAAGAAATGACGAAACTCACTTGTTAGTTGAGCCGCCAAGGTTTTGTTGTGGGCAATCACCAGGGTGGGTTTCTGAATTTGGGCAATAACATTAGCGGCAGTGAAAGTTTTACCAGATCCCGTTACACCCAAAAGTACCTGATGCTTCAGACCTTTGTTGATTCCAGATACCAGCGCTTCAATCGCTTTCGGTTGGTCACCTGCTGGTGTAACGTTAGCGTTTAACTCAAAATTCATGACTCTGTCATCTTACCTGAAAAAATTAGCCAGTAATCCGTTGACTTCATAGAGAGGTCGTGATAATATCGACACACATCAACTAGGAGGTTGGTTGCACATGGATAGTAAAATCAACATCGCAATCGTTGCCAAATTCAAACATGGGGATATCTACGTCGCACTGCAAAAGAGGGGCTGGAGTGTAGCTCGAGCATCGAGGGAGCTAGGGATTAGGAGAGGTATACTTGACGACCTAATTAATATGAGACGGATCCCAAACCTTTCTCTCGAGACGGAACTTAAGTTAGCCGAACTCACAGGCAAAACTCTAGAGGAGATGTTTCCAAAAGAGTTCAGAGTCAAGGAGTTTCTCGACGGCAGGAGAGAGCTGGTGGCATTTCGTGACTGCGACCCAAGATCGCTTGCCTCAGCCGGCATCCGCACTTTGCCAGTACCGTTAGGAGCCAAAGCTCAAGACCTACTCGATCTGGCAGAGAAGTACCTCGGGGAATTAACCGAAACGGAGCGCGCCGTATTCGAAGGCGTCGTGATGGAACGCCGAACTCCAAGGGATGTAGGTGAAGAACTTGGATTTTCTGCGCAAAAAGTCCAAAACATTGAGTTCAGGGCGAGGCGTAAAATTCAAGACATGCGTCAAGGCAAATATCCGTCAAGAAGTAACCAACCTTAAGTGGAATGATCCCGAGCGCGTCCGTTTTTGCCCCAGTGGTAAGAACGGCCGCCTCGGGCCTTTTTATTCTTTAAATCCTAATCACCACACCCCACCTGCGGGGTGGGATAAGGTTAGCCGGTGTAATTTTCGATTAGTAGGTGTTTAATCTTCGATAAACTTCGTTGATATGAAATCCGTCCTGAAACAAACTTTCGGTACTCTTTTGGTTGGATATCAAGGACTCCTTCCCAATTACAGATATTCTTGTCCGTATTTTCCCCTATGTATTGGCAGTACGAGGAGTAGACCCACTGGTCGGGAACGGCTATTAGGTCCGCAGATACAGGATTGAGATGCAGGTAGCGAGTTAGGTGAAGTAGTTGTTCGTCGCTTTGAACGAGTACATTCTTAAAACGTGACTCCCATAGGGGGCCGCGTCGATTGTGGGAGATATTGAAGTAACGAGCGAAGCTATTCAGTAGATTATTCATAAAACTTGAGATTCCACCTTCTACCAATTGTTTCAGCACTAGGTGAATATGTGTCGGCATTACACAGTAGGCGATTATCTTAACTGATGGCACTGCCCCAGAAGCGCTATCAACCCTTAGCTTGGATTCGGGTGACAGCTCTAAATAATCCGATAACTTCGTACTCTTCGGCGAGCTGCTGTAATAGCACAATCCCTCGATTAGTCTTTCGTAGCAAGTTGGTGTCCGGAAAATTTCGAAGCCCGAAATACTACGAGTATAAATATGATATATCTCTCCCGTAGTTATGCTGTCCTTTCTGATTGAGGTCATATTTAACATAGTTATACCATATCCCACCCCGCAGGTGGGGTATGGTTGTTTAATAGGGGTTGACAGGGAGTGAACCAGTAGCTAGTAATATATATCAGGTACGGTACTGGTTTGCCGTATCACAAGTTAAAAATAAAAAACTTTAGGGAAGGAGGTGAGAAGCATGGCATTTAGCAAAGTATCAGCAAAGTCTGGTAAGACTTACTACCTACACTCCCGAGATGTTACCCTGCGTGGCGGTCGCCAACAGACCATCTATTTCTTCGCTCAAGACGTCCGACCGGGCGCCCTTGACGCAATTCCAGCTGGCTACGAAGTAATGGAAAACGCTCGCACCGGTCTTCCAATGTTGCGTAAGGCTCGTTAGTAGTTGCTTCATTCACGCGTGTAAGAAGCAAGGGAAACCGCTCGAAAGAGCGGTTTTCTGGTGTACAATATCTTTGAATGAAAACGAGTACATTTTCGATTCGCTCAATAAATTTCGCAAAATGAAAACGAGTACATTTTCGATTCGCTCAATAAATTTCGCAAAATGAAAACGA
>JBBTZC010000027.1:15475-31200 GCA_038078495.1 Patescibacteria group bacterium
GTACATTTTCGATTCGCTCAATAAATTTCGCAAAATGAGAAAATTTAGTGTAAGTTTAGCGATTCTTGCGGTCATCCTAGATGCCGTTGCAATTGTCGTGGCGATGTTCTTGGCCTACAAACTGCGTGCTGATGGCGGTGACATTTATCTACTACCGCCCAATACCTACCTTAAAATGCTTTGGTGGGTTGCACCAGCCTGGCTAGTCTTTCTTGCCAGCCAAGGTCTGTATAACACTAGATCGCTCCCAACAGGATGGAGTGCGGTTGGCCGTCTTTTGATTGGACTCCTCTCAGGATGGGGAGCGTTTATGATCTTCTTGTATCTAAGTCGCTCTCCGGAAGCGCAGAACTTCCCGAGACTTCTGATTATTTACGGAGTTGGTCTGACATCTCTTTTTTGCGTCATAGATAAGCTCCTTTTAAGCGCCTTTGTAGGCATATTACGAGGTCAGGGGATTGGAGTTGTCCGTTCCGTTCTGTTAGTATCTGGTAACCACCAAAGCTTAATAAAAAGTTTCAAAGTAGAAGAGAGTCACGGCAGGCGACTGGTTGCCACCATTGACCACGACTACCTAGTCGAGCTATCAAAATTAAATTCAAAACTAATCGATGAATTGGTTGTGCCAGATAACATTCTAGACGAGACCTCCATGCTTTCAATAATGAACTGGGCCGATCGTACGGACACACAATTTGTTCTTGTACCTAGCTTAAGTACTGTTCGATCAACAAACGTTGAGATGGGCACCTTAGCCGGTAGCCCAGTGTTATTCTTCCGCCGAACGCCACTCGAGGGTTGGGGGAGGGTTTACAAGCGCTTGTTAGACTTAATTATAGTAATACCAGCCCTAATAATTTTCTCCCCAGTATATCTATTACTTATAATTCTAGTTAAAGTTTCCTCGCCCGGTCCGGTAATATATAAGGAAGCAAGAGTCGGCCAAGACGGTAGGGAGTTTTTTGTCGGAAAATTCCGCAGTATGTATTGCGACTGGAGAGAGCGATTTCCTACTATTAAGGACTGGTCCTCTGATGAGAAAACTGACGTGCGGATTACGCCGATAGGAAGAATTATTCGTAAGACCAATATTGATGAGCTTCCACAGCTTTTAGATGTCTTACTGGGGAAGATGAGTATGGTTGGTCCGCGACCAGAGCAACCAAAATATGTGGAGAAGTTTGCATCTGAAGTGCCGGATTATCTTAAGCGCCACCACGTTAAGTCTGGTCTTACCGGCTGGGCGCAGATTAACGGCGCTCGCGGCAATACCCCCATTGCCGATCGGGTTAAATATGATTTGTACTACATTGAAAATTGGTCGATTTGGTTTGATATCCGCATTATTTTAGCGACCTTTATTTACCTATTACGACAGTCGGTCAAATCAGAGTAATGAAAATCGCTCTGGTACATGAATTTCTTAATACTTGGGGTGGGGGAGAGTACGTCTTAAAAGTCTTTAGCGAGATATACCCAGAAGCACCTATCTACGTCATTAATTACGATCAAAAGATTATTGATGAGTTTCTGCCGGGGAAAAAAATAATTCCAAGTTTTTTACAGAGCTTTCCCGGAATGCCAAAGTCTTTTAAATATTGGCTTCCATTTATGCCACGGGCGATAGAATCTTTTGACTTATCTGGTTACGATATTGTTTTGTCAGACTCTTCGGCTTACGCCAAGGGGGCGATTGCTAAAGGTAAAACAAAACACATCTGCTACCTCCATACACCGACACGCTACCTTTGGAGCGATAGAGATTCTTACATCGCATCCGCTCCAATACCCTTACCGTTGATTGGTCAACCAATTGTTAAGTTGATTGTAAAATTCTTGCAGAAGTGGGATTTAAAAGCCGCTAAAAGACCGGATTACTTAATTGCAAATGCTGAATATATCGCTGAACGAACACGCAAGTACTACAAACGCAATCCAAACAAAGTTCTGTTTCCGCCAGTAGACTGCTCACGATTTAAGATTTCCAAAGAAATTGGTGACTACTTTTTAGTTGTTGGTCGTCAGGAACCATACAAACGAACAGACCTAGCAATTCAAGCCGCAAATGTTCTAGGAATAAAACTTAGGATTGTCGGTGGTGGCACTAAGCTTGATGCGTTGAAGAAAATCGCTGGACCAACAGTGGAGTTTACCGGACGAGTAAGCGACGGAGAGTTAGTCGAGCTTTATTCTAATTGCAAAGCCTTTATCTTCCCGCCCCTAGAAGATGCTGGTATTACACCGTTAGAGGCAATGGCGTCAGGAAGACCTGTGATTGCTTACGGCGAAGGCGGGGCGTTAGAATCGGTTGTCGCTGGGGTAACTGGCGAATTCTTCAAGGAGCAAACAGTCGAGTCGCTTGTCGAGGTGCTGAAGAATTTCGATCCCAACAAATATGATCCCCAAAAAATCCGTGCCCATGCCGAACATTTTGATATCGAAATTTTCAAAGAGAAAATAACAAATGTAGTTAGAACCGTTGACAAAGTGGCATGACTGTGGTATAGTTCGCAAGTATCGGTGGCTTGTGACCTGGTTTGCGTCGTTGAACAGTGTTACAAAACGCTCACGACTCCGAGCTGTCACCGTGTCCGTCCCACCTCGTTGCGAAGGGGTGGGACTTTTTCTTGGCTTGGTTTTCTCCATATATTAGGGTAAAATTAGTTTAATGAGCGCTGAATATTCTGCCAAACAAATTACTGTTCTAGAAGGTCTAGAGCCGGTTCGTAAAAGACCGGGAATGTATATTGGTGGAACCGGCATCGAAGGGCTTCATCATTTAGTTTGGGAAGTTTTAGATAACGCCGTTGACGAGGCGATGGCCGGGCACGCCAACCACGTTTCAATTGAGCTGAATGCCGATGGTTCAGTTTCCGTTGAAGATAACGGTCGCGGAATTCCAGTCGATATCCACGCCACGACCAAAGTTTCGGCACTAGAAACGGTTCTAACTAAACTTCACGCCGGAGGGAAATTTGGTGGGGAAGGTTATAAAGTCTCGGGCGGTCTGCACGGTGTTGGTGTTTCTGTGGTGAATGCTCTGTCAGAAGAAGTTAAGGCGGAAGTTTTCAAAGATGGCAAACGTTACGAGCAAGAATATGTTCGCGGTAAACCGAAATATGCCGCGAAAGAGGTTGGAACAAGCGATAAGCGGGGAACCCGCATCACCTTCAAAGCCGATCACGAGATTTTTCCAAAAACTATTTACTCTCGTAAAACAATCATCGACCACGTTCGTCAACAGGCCTATCTAACAAAAGGTATTTTTATTTCCATAAACGATAGCCGGACGGCAGAAGATATCCCAAGTGAGGATAATCTCTATCCATCAAGATATAATTTTCATTTCCAAGGCGGAATAGCCTCGTATGTCAGTCACTTAGTTCGTCATAAAAAATCCTTAATAGACAAACCAATTTACCTATCTAAAACCGTTGATGACAATCAAATAGAAGTCGCCCTGACTTATGTGAATGATTACAACGAACACGTTTTTACTTTTGCTAATAACATTCACACCATTGAGGGCGGAACGCACTTAACTGGTTTTCGATCTTCTATTACTCGTGTGATAACTGAATACGGGAAGAAGCTTGCTGGCAAAGATTCAGATATGGGGATTGTTGGCGAGGATATTCGCGAGGGTCTAACCGCGGTTGTTTCCGTCAAATTACCCGACCCAGAATTTGAAGGCCAAACCAAGTCGAAACTGGGTACTCCGGCAATGCGAGGTCACGTTGAAACAGTGGTTAACGAAGGTTTGCAACGCTGGTTTGAAGAACATCCTTCAGAAGCCAGAACTATTATTGAGAAGATCTCGCTTTCGGCTCGGGCTCGACTAGCGGCCAAAGCGGCACGCGAAGCCGTTGTCCGAAAGGGCGCGTTAGAAGGTATGACATTGCCAGGCAAACTCGCAGATTGTTCAGAGCGTGATCCAGCAAAGAGCGAATTGTATATAGTCGAAGGCAATTCGGCCGGTGGTTGTTTCTCTGGCGATACCAAAGTAGCCCTCCTAGATGGACGGAATATATCATTTAGGGAATTAGTAAAAGAGCATAGACAGGGAAAGCAAAATTATTGCTATACAATTAAAGACGACGGTTCGATTGGTGTTGAAAAAATCGTGGAGCCCAGAATTACAAAACGCCAGGCGGAAGTTATAAAAGTAGTTCTAGATAATGACGAGGAGATAGTATGTACGCCTGATCATCTCTTTATGACTCGCGACGGGCAGTATGTCATGGCTAAAAACCTAAACCCTAAACAATCTCTAATGCCTCTCTACCGAAAACTATCCAAAATAGGCGGAAAGATTACCATTGATGGATATGAAATGGTCTTTAGTCCTCGAGGTAACTGGTGGGTATTCACACATCTTTTGGGTGATAAACACAATTTAACTAGTAGCGTTTATTCCGCCGAAACTGGCGAGACAGTTCACCATCGTGATTTCGACAAACTAAATAATAATCCCGACAACTTAGTTCGGATGACGAAAGCTGACCATATTGCTCTGCACGCTAGTTTACCGGAGTATACTATCCATAGACCAGAAGTTAAGGAAAAGTGTCGTCAGATTCGGCAGTCAGCGGCTTTTCGGCGCCAAATGAGCAAAATAATGAGCCAACCGGAGATGCGCCAAATGTTAAGTGCCCGAGCTAAAAAGCAATGGGCAGATCCGAAGTATAAAGCGTTTATGGTTGAGAAGTTCTTAGCTTTCTATCATGGTGATGCCGAGTATCGGAAAAAAAATAACGAGCTCCTTGATCGCAGTCAGCGCATATACTGGAGTCAACCCGATAATCGAACCAGTCAGTTTGAAAGAAGAGTCGCGTATTTTAGCGTTCATCCCGAGAAGAGACAGGAACTCTCGATTACAGCTAAGGAGCAATGGCTGGATGAAACCCTGCTTTACTGGCGGAGCGAAACCACTAAGAAGCAGTGGACAACCGCCTTCCGGCAAAAGCGCAAGTTAGCGTTAGCTAGAACTTATGCTGAAAAAGCCCTCAAGGCGCTTCACGAAATTTATCGGCAGTCCGGTAAAGTTGATGTCGGTCAGTACGAACTATTGCGACAGCGTACCAACGACAAGAGTTTACTTAGATACGAGACTATTGCCGAACGATTTTTCCATAGCCGAGAAGCTGAACTAGTAGATGCGGCAATCCATTATAATCACCGAATCAAAGCAGTAACTCCACTAACAGAAAAAATTGACGTTTACGATTTTGAGGTACCTAATACTCATAACTTCGCACTTTCAAGTGGAGTTTTTGTGCATAATAGCGCCAAGTCTGGTCGCAACCGAAAGTTCCAAGCAATCCTCCCGTTGCGCGGAAAGATTCTCAACGTTGAAAAAGCTCGTTTGGATAAAATGCTAATCAACGAGGAAATTAAATCCATGATTGTCGCTATGGGTATGGGGGTGGGCGAAGAAAAAAACGTCGATAAAGTTCGTTACCACTTCATCGTAATAATGACCGACGCTGATGTTGACGGTGCTCACATCCGCACCCTTTTGCTAACGTTTTTCTACCGTCATTACCCAGAGATCATTGAAAAGGGCTATCTCTACATTGCTCAACCGCCGCTCTTCGGCGTTCAGTACAAGAAAGGTGTTGAGTACGTTCATAGCGAGTCTGAGCTCGAGGAAGTGTTAAATAAAATTAAGAAAGACAACTCAGCCCTTTCTGGAGTTAACGTTCAGCGCTACAAAGGTTTAGGAGAGATGAACCCAGAACAACTTTGGGATACGACGTTAAATCCCCAGAACAGAGTTTTGTTACGCGTCACTGTGGAAGACGGCGAGAAAGCCGATGAGATATTCTCTGATCTCATGGGTGAAGATGTCTTGCCACGCAAGCGTTTTATACAAAACCGCGCATCAAGCGTTAAGAATCTGGACATTTAATTATGGCTAAAGAAGATATTGAGATTACCAACGAACAACCAGCAGAAGAGCAAGAGAGCTCGGAAGAGACTGTTGTAGTGGCCCCTGAGCACACAGATTTTGGTATTATTCGACCTCGTCAGATTCACGACGAGATGAGTGAGTCGTATCTGGATTACGCTATGAGCGTTATTGTTGCTCGGGCGCTTCCAGACGTTCGGGACGGCTTAAAGCCAGTTCAGCGACGTATTCTTTATGTGATGCGAGAAATGGGCTTGTCGGCTAACTCCAAACACCAGAAATCCGCTAAGATTGTCGGTCAAGTTATGGGTCTCTACCATCCGCACGGCGACTCCTCAATTTATGAAGCCCTTGCGAGAATGGCTCAATGGTGGAGCTTGCGGATGCCGCTTATCAACGGCCAAGGAAATTTTGGTTCAATGGACGGAGATCCGGCAGCCGCCATGCGCTACACCGAGGCAAAGCTGGTTGGCGCGGCTGAAGCCTTACTAACTGATATCGATAAAGACACTGTAGATTTTCAAGACAACTACGACGGCACACACAAAGAACCGGTTGTTTTACCGGCGAGACTACCTAATTTACTTATTAATGGCTCACAGGGTATCGCTGTTGGTTTAGCGACGAATATTCCGCCTCATAACATTGGCGAAGTCATTGACGGGTTGCTTTTACTACAAGAAAAACCGGAAGCGGATATCGATGAATTAGTTGATATTATCAAAGGACCTGATTTTCCAACCGGCGGTATTGCTTACGGCCAAAATGATATCAAAGAAGCTCTTTCGACTGGACGTGGTCGGGTGGTTGTTCGTGGTCGGGCAGAGATTCAGGAAGAGAAAAATCGCAACCGAATTATCATTAACGAACTACCCTACCAGACTAATAAAGCAACTTTCGTGACGCATATCGCAGATTTAGTTAAATCTAAAAGAATTGAAGGCATTAGTGATCTTCGCGATGAGTCCGACCAAAAAGACGGTGTAAGAGTAGTTGTAGAGCTTAAAGTTGGGGCAATGGCCTCGAAGATTCTCAACCAGCTTTATGAGCTGACGGAACTACAATCAGTAGTTCATTATAACTTAGTTGCGCTTATTGACGGTATTCAGCCTCGTCTTCTTAATATCATTGAAGTTTTAAGCGAATTTATAGCGCATAGAATAATTATCGTAACCCGCCGAACCGAATATGACCTGAAAATTGCTAAGGCTCGGGCCCATATTTTAGAGGGCTTGAAGATTGCCCTCGATCATCTTGACGCCATTATCAAATTGATCCGCGCCGCTAAAGATCGTGACGACGCCAAAAGCGAATTGAAAACTCAATTCAAGTTAAGCGAGCTCCAGGCCAACGCCATTTTAGATATGCGCTTGAGCCAGCTGGCCAATCTCGAACGTCAAAAAATTTATGACGAGTACGATGCCGTGATGAAGCTAATTGCCGACCTTGAAGATATTCTAGCCAAGCCCGCTCGAATTCAAAAAATCATTAAGGACGAGCTACTGGAGATGAAAACCAAGTTCAACGTCGAACGCAAAACGGAGATTCGTCCCGAAGCTTTAGGGCAATTAACGGCGATTGATTTGATTCCTGAAGAATCAGTTCTAATTAGCCTGACCCGTGGTAACTACGTTAAGAGATTGCCAGCGGATACTTATAAAAGTCAGCAACGTGGGGGCAAGGGTGTAATCGGGATGCAGACTCGAGAAGATGATGCGGTTGTGGACATTGTTTTTGCCTCAACTCACGACGACATTATGTTCTTTACTGATGCTGGAAGAGTCTTCACCATTAAGGCCTATGAGATTCCTGCTTCCAGTCGCCAGAGTAAGGGTGTTGCTCTACCAAATTTGATTAGGATTGAAGCCGAAGAAAAAGTAACGGCTCTGATTACCATGCCAGATAGAGATCGAGCTGGGTTCTTCTTCTTTGCTACCAAACTTGGTGTGGTCAAGCGCGTTGCCACTGAAGCGTTCAAGAATGTTCGTAAGAGCGGAGTCGTCGCGATCGGCCTCAAGCCAAAAGATGTTTTGCTTTGGGTCAAACGAACCTCTGGTAAGGATGAAATTGCGCAAATAACAAAGAATGGTCAGGTCATTTTATACAACGAATCTGAAGCCCGAGCTATGGGACGAAGCGCTTCGGGGGTTCGTGGAATGCGCCTAAAGGGTGACGACGAGATAATTGAAACCACCGTTTTAACTGGTGAGACCGAAGCCATTTGTGTTATTTCCAAAAATGGTATTGGAAAAAAGGTTAGTGTCAACGAATTCCGTAACCAGCACCGTGGAGGTAGCGGTATCCGTATCGCTAAATTAACGCCTAAGACCGGCTTACTGGCGGGCGGAACGGTTATAAACAAGCAGTCAAAAGACTTAATAATTGTTTCAGATTCAGGTCAGGTTATTAGAATCCCCATCGCTTCAGTTAAGAAACTTTCCCGTCAGGCCTCGGGCGTAATCCTGATGCGCTCAAGTGGTAGCGACAGGGTTGTCTCCCTGACTGTCGTTAACGATACTGACGAGGCGGCCGAAGACGGTGTTGTCGTTGAGACAGACCAGACTGACCAGAAAGTTAAAAAACCAAAGGAAAAGAAGTGATGGCTGAACAAAAAGTTCTCCAACTTCCGGAGTCTATTTCCGTCCGAACGCTAGCGGATAAATTAGGCGTAAACGCAACAGACGTTATTGGCAAGCTTATCAAAAACGGCGTCATGGCGACCATTAATCAATCAATTGATTACGATACCGCTGCGTTACTCGTCGAAGACTTTGGTTGGAGTGCCGAGCCGGAAATCTTAGCAACCAACATTTTCAATAAAACGTCAGTTACCAAGTCATCTGTTGCGCGACCGCCAATCGTGACGATTATGGGTCACGTTGATCATGGCAAGACCTCACTTTTAGATTATATTCGACAGTCAAATATAGCTGGTGGAGAATCTGGAGGCATAACCCAACACATCAGCGCTTACCAAATTGAGTTTAAAAACTCCGAAGGAAGCAAAAGAAAAATTACTTTCGTTGATACACCCGGCCACGAGGCCTTTTCGGCTTTAAGAGCTCATGGCGCCAGCATTACCGACCTAGTAATTCTAGTTGTTGCGGCTGACGATGGTGTCAAACCACAAACACTTGAGGCACTTCATCATGCTCGAACTGCGAACGTGCCGGTGATTGTCGCCATCAATAAGTTCGATTTGCCCGGAGCTAACATTGAGCGAGTCAAACAGCAGTTAGTAGAGCATGATTTAGCTCCCGAAGAATGGGGCGGTAAAACAGTGGTTGTACCTGTTTCGGCAAAGACCGGCAAGGGCGTTGATCAATTATTAGAAATGGTGATATTAACTACCGACCTACTAGAACTTAAAGCCGATCCCGAGGCACCAAGTGAAGGTATTGTTATCGAAGCAAATATGGATAAACAACGCGGGCCAATCGCCACGGTCCTTATATATAATGGGACGCTTCGGGCTGGCCAAGTTGTCGTTACCGGCGGTACTTACGGTCGAATTAAAACTCTTGAAGATGACTTGGGTCGTAAAATCATTACAGCTGGGCCTGCCACACCAGTAGTCATTATGGGATTGAAAGATGTGCCAATTTTTGGAGATCGATTAATAACGGCGCCAAACGAAAAGGTTGCTAAAACTATGGTTGTTCAAATAGCCAGTTCATCCAAGGCGGCGAGTGACGAAAATGATAACCACTTAAGATTGGTTTTGAAAACAGACGTTGGCGGCTCTTTAGCGGCCCTTGAAGATTCGATTTCTAAACTTAAAATCAAAGACGCAACTGTTGAGATTCTTTCTAGTGGTATAGGAGCGGTTAACGAAAATGATATTAACTTAGCCAAACCAGCCAAGGCCTTAATCATTGCTTTTCGATCAACACCAACGAAGCGCATGAAGGATTTGGCAGAAAAAGAAGGCGTTGAATTACGGGAATTTTGGGTAATCTACGAGGCCCTAGATTTATTAACGGAAAAATTAAAGAAAATTGCTACCCCGGTTTATGTCCGAGAAGAATTGGGTCGCCTGAAAATCCTGCAAGTATTCTCCCAGAAAAAGGGGATTGCTATTGCCGGAGGTGATGTGACGCAAGGTGTCGTAACGATGGCCGACGAAGTTGTTGCTTACAGAAATAAAGAAGAGATCGGTACGGCTAAAATGACTGGCCTAAAGATCGGTAAAGTTGCCGTAGATCAAGCTGAAGTAGGGGAGCAGTGCGGGGTAGGCATGGAAGACGCCCCGGAATTGGAAAAGGGGGACGTCTTGGCCTTCGTGAAGATTCAAGTCGAATAGTCCATCTAGTCTTGTTTTCTATTGATCAAATCATTACCTTATATTAAGGAGGGTTTGATTGATACGTTGAAAGATATCTGGCAAGGTTGGATGCAGTTTGGTGTTGGCGATACAACGCGCTGGCTGTACTTTTCTTTTGATATTTTCCTGGTTGCAGTAATTTTATATTTTATTGTCCGAGCTTTTAATTCCAGAAAAAATATTAACTACCTCGCTTTGATTGGTTTGACTTTAGCGATACTTGTGATAAGTGCTTATATTACTCTTCCCGGTCTTCACGTCCTGGCTCAATTTGGGCTGGTACTGCTTGTTATCGGCTTACCGCTATTTTTAGATGATCGTTGGCTCGGGCTGTTTGGAGGTAGTAGGGCTCTCTTAACCACTTCAGAACCACCGTATCTGAATTCGTTTCTCGTTGGACTCTTTTCGGTTATTGCTTCCTTGATGATGGTGGGCTTAGTTAGTGGAATTGGCGCTAAAACAGCTGAACTTCCTAATGGTGTACCGCTAGTAGCGGTTAATTTACCCAAGGGTATGGCAGCCAGTTTTGGTAGCCAGATAACGGCTAAGGTGATAGTCAGCGCCCAAAACGACAAATGGCGATCTTTAATGCCCGATAACTTCTCTGCCACCGTTGACGTTGCCTCGCAAGGTGAAGGAACTTACGATTTGCCAGTTAAATTAGTTTCAAAAGTTGAGGGTGTAAAGATCGTTCGGCTTAGTCCAAATAATGTGTTGGTTACTGTTGAACCAGTGATTAAAAAAACCGTTACTGTTTCGGCTAAATTTTCAGGTATTGCGGGGAATGATTTAGTGCCAGATGAGCCGACCTTCGAACCACTCAAGGTAGAGGCAAGCGGCCCAAAATCAGTAGTGGGTAATTTATCCGGAGCAGTTGTTCAAATAAAATTGAATGGAGAAACCCAGAAAATTGTTCAAAAGTACAGCTTGGTCGCTTTAACTCCCTCCGGCGAAGTTATCGGTTCGGTCTTCTTCGTTCCAACCGAAACCGAAGTTACAGTTAATCTAGTGAAAGCGGGAAACTTAAAAACAGTCGGTATCCGTCCAGCAACATCTGGGCAACCCGCCAATGGATTGTGGGTTAAGTCTATTCTCTTGGATCCCGCAATCGTTACGATTTCCGGTTCCGCTGATCTGCTGTCAAAATTGACCGAGATTGTAACTGAGCCGATTTCTGTTGCCGGGCTTTCAGCCGACACTACTGCCTCCACATCATTGTCATTGCCTTCGGGAATTACAGTTGCGGACGGGACTAATAGAATAAATGCAAAAATTGATTTAGAGCTAATCAGCACGGTTAAAACTATCTTGCCCGAGCTTAATTACGACGGATTAAGTTCATTATTGAAAGTTACAGCTGTCACACCAAACTCGGTTTCAACATTAGTTTCGGGTTCCTCATCAACGCTAAATTCTCTTGTCGATAGTACGGTCAAACTAAAAATTAACCTATCGCCGTACCAATCACCGGGAACATATTCCATTACTCTAAAATCTACAGATTTCACCTTCCCCGAAGGTGTTGGATTGGTAAGTTTCCTGCCTTCGGCGGTCAGCGTAGTGCTAGAGAATAGATGAGTGAGACTAAGCTCAGGTGGAGGGAGCTATTTTCCCGCCGAGAATATTTAGTACTGTTTGTAATTATCGCTATTTCTTTAACTAGTGTCGGGTTAACAATAAGAAATAATTACATCTCTCCTACAGACGAGGGCAGTACCCCCACAACAATCATAAAACTAAGCACCAGCGATCACTATCACGACAACTCAACAGTTAAGGTTTTGCCGAACAATATAACCCCAGACACAACAGCCGCTCACTATACGGATGCTTACTCTTCGATCGGACCGACACCCATCACCAAAGCTGGTAATAACTTAAATCTTGGTCGCATGCAATTTGAAGTAGAATACCGGCTTAAGCCATGAGGTCTGTAATTCGCGCAATTGTTTTTGGAATTTTTTCATTATCGTTATTGGTGACAACCCCCGTCCCAGAGATAGCAAAGGCCGCTGATACGTGGCAGAGCGCAAGCAACAACGGGTTTGGTAATAGCAGCAATATTAATGCCAATAAGTTGTTAAATTTTGGCGACATGATGCTCTCTAGTGCGACAACCTCTGTTTACTGGACTAGAAACCAATCCTTTGGAGATAGCGATCACAGCGTTCAGGGAGCAACCGACTCAACTTCCTTAGTTGAATTTATTGACGGATTTGGACAACGCAATGTTTACGCCGCTAGTAAAACTTCCTCTGGGGTTTGGCGCTGGATGTATTCGGAGGGAGGGTCAACGGAGCCGCAGTATTGGGACAACACTAATTTACCCAATCCTCCCTGTGGAGTCCCTAACGGATCCAACACGGGGATAGGGGATATCAAAGTATTTGGCGACTACATTTATGTGGGGACAATTAACCCTGTTTGTGGCGCTCAAATATGGCGTTCACATAAAAACAACTCAGTCCCGACTTGGGAGAACGTTTTAATAAACGGTGGTGTTGATCGTAAGTATTACGCAGTCCAGCATTTTTTTGTATTTCAAGACGAGTTGACTGTCTCATTTCTTAACAGTGGTGGGGTATCTAGCTGTCGATTAGCAAAGAGTAGTAGCGGTAATAGCGGAACTTGGTCCCAATACCAAGCAACTGGGCTATACCCGAGCGGTACTAAATGCATCCAAACCTCAACAGAACTCTTTGGCATGCTTTGGATTGGAACTGAAAGCAATCTCTATCCATATAATTCGACGCTTCATTCATCTAATGACGGACAAAATTTTTCTGATCCTCCGCCCGGATGTACCCTTAATGCAAATGGCAATAACTGTGCCGGAGGGCCGTACTTAGGCACTGTAACGAAACTTACGACACTTTTGGATCGACAGCTAGTGATCGGCAACGGTAACGGTGGTGTGCTAAGGGTCTGCCCGGCGTATTTTAACGGCAACTACATCTTTTATTACCGTTCTTTAGAGGACCAAGCTGGCATGAAAACCAATGACATCACGGTTAGAGACGACTATTTGTATGTTGCCCAAGGTCGGCGAAATCCTAACGACACGACTGCAGCCAAGGTCTTAAGATCTTCCAGTAAAGTCAACGACTTAGTTAGGTTCTTTCGTTCCGGAGCAGAACTTTGCGGGCCAAAAATTCCGGCAAATGTAGAAATTGAGTTGCCAAGCGCCTCGGTATTTACTCCAAAAGATATCCGTTTTGGCGCTGATACTTATACTTTCAGTATTTCCGAACCGTGCTTTAAAATAGCGAATAATTGTCATAGCAAGTTCGAAGTAACTCGTGTTGGTAACGGCTCAATTGATCAACGCTACAAAATAAAAATCATAAACATTGAAAGAGATACGGCGGCCATAAATCTTGATGATCCCCAAAATCCCCAAGGAGTTGCTTGGGGTGGACGACTTACACTTAAGGAACCGGTACCTACTTCTACGATTAGTACTATGGCGAACTTAATTCGTAGCTCTTACCCAGGACAGAACCTCAACACAACGCATACTTTTCTAGGTGGCGATAATTGCGAAATAGTAACCGATCCGTTCGAGGCAACAAAACTCTGTTTTAACACTACCTACACCATGACAAATAACTTAGAACGGCCCAATCAGCCACTGATCGAGCATCTATTCCAGTCTATCGGGGCACCGGTTTCAGGGATCACGGTTGAGGGTAACGTCACTGCACCAAATGACGTTAATGGATTTACTCTTGATCCAAATGCGATTGCTGTTGGCGGAAATGTAAATGTTGCGGGATCGACCAGCCAACTCCAGAGGTACCTTAACGACCAATCAGTTACTTTTAAATGGAACCACGTTAGTTTGAGGTTGGGGGAACTTTACACAAAGGGAACGTCTCTTGGTACCAGGGCCAGCAGCGGAAACTATAATGAACCAAACTGGTACTTGAACTCGACCACCTCCAACCCAGCTGTTAACACAACTAGTACTTTTTCCTCCCCGCCAGAAGGTAAGATATGGAAGGTGGATGGTGATCTGAATTTAAGGGAAACAACTTTTCATGGTTCGGGAACAGTAGTTATCGACGGCGACCTAACGATCTCAGACCCATTATCTTGTGATAGCGCCAGTACTCGGCTTGGATTTATCGTTCACGGGAAGATTAGTATTAATACTGATTCGGTTAGCTGTGGAGCCTATACAGCCTTAGGAGGAAATATTAATTTTAAGAATGTTGCCAGTGGCGAGGTCAACGGGATTTTTGTTGCCAGAGATAGCATCAAACTTCCGAGTAGAGCCTCGTTAACTGGACACTTTAGCGTTGGCTATGACAGCTATTTCGCGGCTAACCCAACAGCACTTTACCAGGAACTGTTGGCGGTAATCTTTTCCACTTCGTCGTAATAAATTAGTTGACAAAGAACACCGTAATCGTAATGCTGATATTATGAAGCGCAGCCAAAGGCTAATGACATTTCTGGGCTTAGCTCTAGGGGCTGTTGGAATCGTCTTGCTCAATTTCGGTAGCGCACCAGTTCCCTCAAACGCCGCCACCGACTATACTGCCACATGGAAAGCGACAAATATTTTGACAGTAGAGGGAAGGCTTGGCACAGATAGATTAACTGGAGAGGCTGGAATTGGAGTATGGAAGTGGGAAGTAACTGGCACTATCGGTGACACTAATTACACCGAAACGTGGTCTGCTCCAAGTATCGCCAATGTCTCTTTTGCCATCCCAGCGAACAGGGGGTGCAATTTACTAAATATTATTACCGATCAGCTCTTGGCAGGCTGCTGGACTGACCAGGATAACGTAGATGGGCGCGATACAACACTCTATACTTTCAGGGAAAGGACTCCGAACGAATATTTTGGGAAAAAATTTGATCTAAACGCAGGCGCTGGTGATCAAAAGGCTAGTAGCTGTATAAATTCACCTCGAGATAACGGTACACCAGAGTGTATTTATCAAACGGGGAGCTATAATTTTATGCATGTTTACGACCCTGGGTTTCCAACTCGAAATCGTTTGCTGGGTAGTGGAACCCTAACTCCCCTACAATGGACGGTTGTCGGCCAGATTGATTAATTATCTGCTTCGCCAAGCTGTCATTATAGAACTCAATTAAAAAAACGGCTCTTTGTGGAGAGCCGCCTAGTCTGGTAGTAAACCTACCAATCATCATTAGGTGCGAGGGAGAACGAGATGGTTCGTGGGGAGTTGGGCGTATCTGAGAAAAAGCCTGTTCCATCACCTTCCCACCACCCAGTAGAGCTGATAAAGCTCAACTGCGCACTAGCAGAAAGGGATACATTAGTGCAAGCGGCATTTCCTTCGTCGACCGTAAGTATTACGGTTAGGTCAAGATGCTTGCCGGTTTTACGAACACTGCCCGCGATTGAGCATTTTGCCCCTTGGCTAGAGTAGCTCTGGGCGGATTCGATATTTCCTTGTTCGTCGAGATAAATATAGTAATCGGAATGGCGATTTGTGCTGTTAACGTCCG
>JBBTZC010000028.1:0-9750 GCA_038078495.1 Patescibacteria group bacterium
TCTTACATCGTTCTAGTGTAGTGTTCGACGCTCAATGTGTTCTTTGAGTCGGCCTGGAGTACCAATAATAAACTGTGGGCGTCGTTGGAGTGTACGATCTTGATGGCCGTATCCATTCCCACCGATACACACAGCCGAGTAAATAGGTAGGCCATACGCGAATTCTTTTAACTCTTCGTCAATCTGTACTGCTAGCTCGCGAGTTGGAACAATAATCAAGGCCTTTTGACTCCGATCAGAGAGCATTCTATGGATTAATGGCAGTAAAAATACTGCTGTTTTACCTGTACCAGTATCTGCTAGACCAATTACATCGCTTCCAGACATTACAAAAGGAATTGCTTGATCTTGAATCGGAGTTGGAGTCACATATCCGCGTCGGATAACACGCTCAACAATCTGGTTGTTTAAACCAAAATCATCAAAAGAATGGGTTGAGACGTATGGCAATTCAACCGGCAGGTCTTCCGATTTGTTGATATATCGTGACGGATGAACGCCACTTGAGCCTGAGCTCGGGTTACGACGGCCCGTTCGTTGCTGGCGGCTTCTCCCTAATGAGGGACGCCTCGAAGTTCTTGTATTGTTGTACATTTTCTCGCGTACAGCCTTTCTACTGTTGGTTGGACCAAGTACTTTGGTCGTGGCTCCCAGACAGTAAAGCCGCTTGTTTTTAGCAACTAGCAACAATCCGAAAGCAATTATTACTGTCGATACCAAGCAGGATATGCTTGGGAAGTCGCTTACTAGCGACTATAGACAGCCGCGGCAAACTTATTGCCGTGTATTTTGCTTGACGCAATTCTGCGACACAGAGTATACGTAAAGTCCTGATAGTCGGCAGGGTATCTGTCGTACTAAGCGCTTTACCAGTCGCTATATTATAGCAGTAAATCTAATAAAAGTCCAGCTTCGAAGATCTAATCGGCAAAATATGGCAGTTTCTGATAACCTGAAGTTATGGGGGAGTTGGGTCAAAAACATCGGGTTGTCATTGTCGGTGGTGGTTTTGGTGGTATCCGGGCGGCCCAACAGTTGGCTCATCACAGCGACGAGTTTGACATCACCCTGATCTCTGACAAACCTCATTTTGAGTATCACGCCGCATTGTATCGGGTTGTAACCGGTCGTTCGCCACTGGAAGTTTGTATTCCTTTATCCACTATTTTTGAAAACTCACCCGTAAAAGTTGTTGAAGATACTATCCAGACCGTATACCCAAAAACTAAGCAAATTCTTGGGAAAGATGGATCCAAATATTTATACGATTCACTTATTCTTGCTCTTGGAAGTGAAAACGCCTACCTCAACGTTCCTGGACTAAAAGAACATTCATTCACCTTGAGGTCTATTAACGATGCCTTGCGGCTAAAGGAACATATTCATGAGGTTTTTATCAATACGGCAATTAGTCTAAAGAACGGTCAGCGCCAACCGATCCACATTGTGCTTGTTGGTGGTGGACCGACAGGAGTGGAACTCTCTGGTGAACTTGCAATTTACGCTCGTCGTATGGCCGAGCGACACCGACTAGACCCAAATACAATCATTATCGATCTATTTGAAAGTGGTGACCGATTACTAGCAATGCTAGATAAGAAAGTCTCAGAGATGGCCTTTGAGCGTCTTCATCACCTGGGTGTCAACATCTTTCTTAACACACCGATTCTAGAGAACCGGATTGAGGCTGTATATCTTGCTGACATGAAACTAAAAACTAAAACTCTAATTTGGACGGCCGGGGTAACAACAAACGAACTTTACTCAAAGATTAAGGGGTTATCTTTCAACACGATGGGGCGGGTTTTGGTCGATCTTTCAATGCAAGCTAAGGGCACATCTAACCTTTATGTTATCGGGGACGCGGCCGCTAGTATTTACAGCGGTATGGCTCAGACGGCTTTCTATGACGGGGTGTTTGTAGCTGAATGTTTAAGAAGAAAATTGCACGGGCGACCGATGGCTACGTATAAGCCTCATAAACCTATTTCCGCAATTCCAATTGGCCCTGGTTGGGCAATTGGAATCACAACAATAGGAGTATTTCGCGGAAAGTTAGGCTGGATTCTACGCCGTATGGCAGACCTCAGGTTCTTTAATTCAATTCTTCCCCTAAAAAAAGCCCTAATGGCATTTTCTGATGGGTACCGTTTGAGTGAATCTTGCCCTATATGTTCTAATCCAGATCGTTTGCACAATAAGGTCTAATAAATTAAATTTAATAAGTAATCTTAAGCACTAAGAGGAGGGGAAATGAATAGTAAGATTTGGGCGTTGGTTCGGATTGCGTTAGGGCTGGTTTTTCTTTGGGCATTTTTTGATAAAGTCTTTGGCTTAGGTTTTGCGACAAAAGCCAGTATGTCTTGGCTCTCTGGTGGCTCACCGACAGCAGGATTCTTGGCGCATGCAACAACTGGTCCGTTAGCATCGTTCTACCAGAATCTGGCAGGTTCAGGATTTGTTGACTGGATGTTTATGCTAGCTCTACTAGGTATTGGCGTAGCAATGGTATTTGGTGCTGGCATGCACCTTGCTGGTTGGGGTGGAGCATTACTAATGGTAACAATGTGGTCGGCTTTGTGGCCGGTTGAGAACAATCCGGTAATTGATGAGCATATAATCTACGCTCTGATGTTGATGGGCTTTGGTTCAACGAGTGTTGGTGACGCCTGGAGCTTACGGACTTGGTGGAAGAGCACCAACCTTGTTACGCGGCATCCGTTTCTGAGCTAAATTATTAAAACGTCACCGCTGGAGGGTTGACAGACCTACCAGAGCTGGTAAACTGGGAATCGTCCGACTGTAAAGGAGGTTCCATACTTCCCTTGTTAGACAGAATACGAAAAAACATACATTACATATCTGAATTTGTCCGTCGAAGCGCCTCCCAAGTCACAAGTTTTATTCTACAACTTACCAGTGGCCTTTTTTCAGTTGTCAAGAGTTTAAAAATCAGTAATCGTTTACCGAAGCGCCCGATTCGTTTTATTAAAAAATATTCGATGCAGATAAGCTTTGGGGTGATTTTGGCGCTCTTTTTAACCGTTTCGGTTGGTGAGGGGCAGGCTTATCAAGTAGGGGCGGCTGATTTCTCTGACGTAACGGATTTCTCATCCGATGGGTTCCTGGGTAAGCCACAAGTTGTTGGTCAGACGGTTTTAACCGGTGAAACTCAAACGGTTATTCCTTATCGAGTCGAGAAAGGTGATAGCTTAACTGGCATTGCCGCCCGCTATAACATTAGCGTTGGCACCCTTATCGATTATAACGGCATTAAAATCAACCAAATCGAGAAAATTAAACCTGGTGATGAGCTGTTAATTCCAAGTGAGGATACCGACACGTCCTTAGCGTGGCTCGATGGTCTCAATAAGCTGAAGGCGGAGGAACAAGAAAAAGCCCGTCAGGCTGAGTTAAAAAGATTGCAACAGAAGCGTAATTTTTCCGGTAATCTACCCCGAATTGCCCGCAATGTCGGTGGTGTAAATATTCTAGGAGTTTATCGAAACTTGCCGTCTTATGGCGCCGTTCCTGGACAATGTACACAGTGGGCTAAGTATAAGATCCCCGCTCTGCGAGGATTAATTATGGGTAACGGTGGTCAATATCTTGTCAACGGACGTAAATACGGTTTCAAAACCGGCTCAAGTGCTGTTGCCGGTAGCGCTGCTGTCACTAACGAGAACGGACGGGTCGGACACGTTGCTTATGTGGAACAAGTTTACAGCAACGGCACAATGTTAATTTCTGAGATGAATTACGTTCGATCTTTTGTTGCTAGTACCCGAGTTATTTCCGTTAATGATCCGGTGATTAAGGGTTTTCTGTACACTAACTAAGAAAATATTTCTTCGATTCGATAAATTTTCACGCCTCCAGGTGAAGGACAGTCCTTAACCAAGAACGGTAAACCGAGAAGGACTGTCCTTTACCTGATGGGTTTAGGGGATTTTGTTGTGACGCCACCCCCAGCCGAAAGTTTGCTAAGATAACGATATGAGGCGGGGGTATTTAAGGAACTTTGTTTTTGGTGCGGAAGATAGCCTGGTTTCGACAGTAGGATTACTTTCGGGTGTATCTTTTGCTGGACTTTCTAACCGAGAAATAATCTTGAGTGGTGTTATCCTAATCTTAGTTGAGTCGATCTCGATGGGAGCGGGCGTCTACCTATCCGAAGATTCTGCTAACGAACTCCCCCAAGAAGGTGAGCACGACAACACCGTCGCCGATGCAATAATTATGTTAGTTTCCTACCTTTTGATAGGACTAATCCCTTTATTACCTTATGTTTTTTCATCCGACACTAAAATAGGATTTTATTACTCAGTTGGATTTTCTCTAGTCTCTCTATTCTGTCTTGGTTTATTTAAGGGCTACGTAGTTGGAAAACACCCAGTTTACAGTGCTGTTAAAGTTTTCGTCGTAGGTGGTTTAGTCACGGCCATTGCCGTTGGTGTTGGCTTACTTATTAAAACCGTTTAAATTCTTTGCGCCCCCGGCAGGAATACTCCAAAGTCGTTCCTACCATGGTCACTCACTTCATTCGCGCCCTCGGTAGGAATCGAACCTACGACCTTGACGGTAGAAACGTCCTGCTCTAATCCGCTGAGCTACGAGGGCATATAACAATTATCTGGTTTCAGTTTTCCATTTACAAACAGCGTTGTAATTTTACTGTATAAAGAACGAATAGTCGACAGTTATCTGATTGATATTTGCAAGAATTTGACTTATACTTGTCGAGATATTTGGAGGAAATCGTTATGCCCCATAGCACTTCACAACTCACGGTGGGTATTACCGAGAGAAGAGTATATCGTCTTCCCGACGACACCGAAATAACCGTAGTCTCCGGATACGCCGAGGCTGGCGCGATAATTGACGGTGTCGATGCGGCCGATCACATAAAGATTGTCGGCATCAACATCAGTGGCAAAAGAAACGGCAAAAGCCTTGGTGTTTTCCCGTCGACCCACACGGAAGAGTCGGCATTGGCTTACTTGGAGGGAATCCACAACCTTATGACGTTCCTGAGCGTGGGGAAAGAGCCGCCAGAGACGCTCTCCGGTTTCTGAGTTATTCTTCCACCGCTTCTAGCGCTCGACCAGGTAACCCCTGGCGGGCGCGCTTTTTTTAGGATATTTTGGCTTTATGATCAATCGCAAGGCAGCTTACAAGTTACTAACAGATAACGTCAGAAATCAAAACCTTGTTCGTCACTGTTTGGCCGTGGAGTCCTCTATGAAGGCGTTGGCAAATTATTTTAGTGCCAACGAGGAAGCTTGGGGAATTGCTGGTCTCTTACATGACGCGGATTGGGAAGCTACTAAAGACACTCCCGAACAACACACATTACTCTTAGCAGATTGGTTAGAAGATTGGGACTTAGGTGATGAAGGGATTAAAGAAGCGATTTTAGCCCATAACCATTTCCATAACGGACATGAACCACCGCAAACTCAGTTTGAATGGGCATTGTATTGTGCTGATGAATTAACAGGTTTAATAGTTGCCTGTGCATTAGTTCAACCAAATAAAAACATCGGTACTGTTACCGTAGATTCTGTAATGCGTAAATTCCCAGAAAGTGCCTTTGCCGCAGGAGTAGATCGCTCTAAAATTCAAAACTGTGAATCTGAATTAAATATAGATTTAGAGAGTTTTATAGAAATTGTTCTTAAGGCAATGCAAGAGATTGCCGAGGACTTGGGGTTATAACTACAGCCTTATTCGTCTTAGCTGTAAGGCGTTAACTACAACAATCACAGAAGACATTGCCATTAGAAACGCTCCGACGTCAGGTCTCAAAAATAGTCCCCACCTAGAAAATACTCCGGCGGCAGCAGGGATAGCAACAACATTGTAACCAACAGCCCAAACCAGATTCTGAACCATTTTTGTGTAAACTTTTTTAGATAAAGTTAAGAGTCTAGCGATATCTGCAGGATTATTTTTTGTAAGAATAATATCTCCTGCTTCAACCGTTACATCTGTCCCTGCTCCGATAGCCACACCGACATTAGATTGAATCAAGGCTGGGGCATCGTTAACGCCATCTCCAACCATCATTACTCGCTCTCCCTTATCCTGAAGCTCTTTAATTTTTTTATATTTATCTTCTGGCAAAACACTTGCAAAATAAGTATCTATTCCTAATTCCGTAGCCACATATTTCGCCACTCCCTCGTTATCTCCGGTAATCATCGCCACTTTTACTCCCGATTTATGCAGGCTATCAACAGCTTCTTTAGAAGAGGTTCGTATTTTATCGGCTATGGCAATTAATCCCAGAATTTCTTTTTCACTTCGCAATACAACTACGGTTTTTCCTTGATCAGAAAGTTCTGATAGATCCTTGCTCATCTCTCCTAGCTCAACACCGTCTAAAATTTTTTCGTTTCCAAGCCAGAATTGTTTGCCGTTAATCTTGCCAGTAACGCCCTGACCCGCCAGATTCTTAAATTCACTAGCACGTTTGGGGGCTATGTTCTTCTCGCTTGAGTACTCCAGCACGGCGCGAGCTAGCGGGTGTGAAGATCCTTCTTCTAACGCTGTGGCAATTGCCAATATTTCGCTTTCATCTTTAGCTACGATATCTGTTATTGCTGGTTTTCCCTCTGTTAAAGTTCCTGTTTTATCAAAAGCAACTACGGATATATTACGAGCTGCTTCAAGTTTTTTTAAAGATTTAAGAAAAATACCGTGTTTCAAAGCAAGTGACGTTGCGGTCGTTGAAACAGTCGGAATTGCTAAACCTAAGGCATGTGGGCAGGCAATAACGAGAACCGTTACTGCCAGTGTCAAAGAAAAAGCAAATGTCTGTCCTTCTACCAAAGTCCACACTAGAACCGTAGCAATAGCAGTACCCAGGGCAACAAAAGTGAGTAGTGATGCAACTCGATCGGCTAAGTACTGAAGTTGAGGTTTTGTGGTTTGGGCGGTCTCAACCAATTTTTGGATATGGCCAACTGTTGAGTCTATTCCAACGTGCTCGAGTTTTATTGTTAGAGATCCGTCTAAACATATTGAGCCGGCAATAACTTTATCACCAGTTTTTTTACTGACCGGCTTAGACTCACCAGTCACAAGAGCCTCGTCCATGTTTGCTTCTCCTTCTATAATTACGCCATCAGCTGGTAGTTTTTCGCCAGGCTTAACAACTACGGTATCTCCAGGCTTAATCTGTTCAAGAGCAACGTCTTGTAACTGACCGTTCACGAGCAAGTGAACTTCTTTCGGCAGGAGCTTTGCAACCTCTTGCAATGCTGATCCGGCCGCTGCAGTAGACCTAGCTTCTAAGTAGTGGCCGAACAAAAGTACCCAAATCAAGGTTGAGATTTCTAGGAAAAACTCCATCCCCCCAAAAGAAGGAATAAAAGTTGACGTAACAGAGAAGAGGAAACCGCTAGCTACCGCAAGAGATACCAGAGTCATCATCCCGTAACTACGAGCTTTTATTTCATGTGTTGCGTGTTTAAAAAAGATTAATGAAAAGTAAAATATTACCGTTGAAATCGCAAAACCAACATACGCTCGTCCAGTAAAGTCAGGCACTCCCAGAAACTTCACCCCAACATTGCTAACAAGCAGTAAGGGAACTAAAAGCGCTGTTGTGTACCAAAAACGGCGCAAGAACATTGCGGCGTCATCCATCGTCATGGAATGGTGACCGCCGTGATTTGCTGTGTGATTACTTTGACAGTGATCCATTTCTTAGCTCCATTTTGAGCCGTTTGATAACTATTACCAATAAACCAATGAATATAAATAATGCCAGGATAGCAAAGACCGGGTTTTCATTTAAGAACTTGCTGATATTCCGGCCTATTGTCATTGCTCGGATGGCGACTGGGTCAATTTCGCCGGAATTAATCAACCGTCCCGATAAAACACTGATTCCTAGGAATAGTCCGTAGCCGATCATAACTAATCCGGCCAGCAGACTACCAGAGGTAGTCGGGCCAAGTGGTTTATTTAGCCAGGTCCGAATTTTCATTAGGCCAGTACCATTCATTAGTAACGCGCCGAGCAGTAGCGGTAGGACCATACCGACGACGTAGCTAGTGCCAACTAGGAGGGCTAAGAAAGTACTGGGACTAAGAGCGGTCAAGGCAATCACACCAACTAACACCGGGGCGCAACAAGCCGTCGCTAGACCTGATGTGACGCCGAGCAAAAACAGTGAGCTGAAAGTCGCTCGGCCTTGCAGTTGGGTTGGACGAACCACCATCGGCAGTTTGAATTGAAAAATCAGCAGTAACCCCATCAAGATCATGACTACGCCGCCAATTCCGTAGAAGTACGGGTGGTAATCGTTGAAGATGTTTATCAGTTCTCGAAATCCTAGCGCGATCGGTAGCATGACCGCGGCGATACCGAGCGAAAAAACGAGCGTCGAGAGCAGTACCTTCACCCTGGTTTGGACGATCTGGGCTAAGTAGGTTGGTAGCAAGACCGTTAGGCAACACGGGGCAAATAAGGCGATCGCGCCGGAAACAAATCCGACAACAATACTCGCGCTCCAGAAAATTGTCTCCGACATCACTTGACGGTAGCCGCCACAGTTAGTCGAATCTCTTTAGAATTGTTAATCTTGAAGGTGGCGTAGCGTTCGATCGGGCCGTAAACTGGCATTAGGGCCGGTTCGTAAGTAACGTTTATCTCGGCTGTGGCGCCTGGAGCTAGGTCGCGGTTCCAAGCTCTTTCCGAGGCAGACATATGAGCGGGCATATTAAACATCGGCGAAGTATCGCCGTTAACTTTAACTTCCATCATCGTACAATTACAACTGGTTTCGAAACGACTTAAGTTCATTCTTTCGGTACTAGTATTCTTGAAAGTAAAGGTAGCCGTTTTTTTATCATCAACTGTCATTTCGCCCAAGTCCATCTTTTCACTCGAAAGTTCGTAACTTCCAACTGTGGCAGTGGTATTAACAGTGTTGCTTTCTTTTGCGTCTTTTGATCCGATAATGTAAATCAACCCGATCGCTATCACACTGACCGCAATGACCGATAAAACGAATTTAGACATTCTCCTCCTCTAGGCCTTACTAACTAATCGATTAACTTTGATAATTTCTTCAACTAACTGTTGTTGTTTTCGTCGATCCTTGCTGTTCATCCCTTCAATAAAACAACTTGAAAGGTGGTCTTTCATAATCTGACTATGAACTGATCGGAGTAAACCGATAACAGCCAGGTTTTGTTGCATAATATCTATACAGTACCCGTCGCTTTCTACCATTGAGGTTATTTTTTTGAGCAAACTCTCGGCTTTTTTCAGTCCAATCAATATCTTTTGTTTGTCTTTTTCTATACCCATACCCTAGGTATAGGTACTATTTCTAATGTTGTCAAGTCATGTGGCAGGGTTGTCTTTAAAGCGTAATCAGACTAAAATTCCGTCATGATCCTTTACTTGCTGGGTGCCTTTGTAGTCCTGGTGGTTTACTCCAGCTGGACTGCTTATCATCAATTCGTCATTAAGCCGCGACAGCTCGTAAGTCCGTTAATCGAACGGGCCAACGGATTTTGTCGTGACTATACCGTTCCGGCCGAGGCGAATCCTGCCCTCTGCCGAAAGGTGGTTTTCCTGGGAGACAGTCTGTGCTGCGGAGTTGGTGCTAGCTCTCTCGAGAAGACTCTTTCCTACCAAGTTGCCGCCACTCTTCTCCCTCCAGTACGAGTCATCAACTGTGCTACGGTTGGCGCTCGAGCCAAGGACTTAGTCTCGCAGCTAGCGGAGCTA
>JBBTZC010000029.1:0-1298 GCA_038078495.1 Patescibacteria group bacterium
AGCTGTCAAGGCTTGACCGCTGGCTAATTGTGGTAAGCTTTGTGTATGGCGGAGCAACAGACGGATAATCCGACCCCAATAAAGAAAAAGCGTCACGGTTGTCTTAAGGGTTGTTTTATATTTTTCGGCTTGCTTGTAATTCTAGTTGTGGGCAGTGCTCTGTTTACGGGCTTTCGAGAAACAGACGCCAATATTCTAAAAAATTATCAGCCGACAGCCGAAATTGCCGATATTGCTTTGCAGAACACCTACACCGATAAGGGTAAAGCGATGCTCTACCGCACCGATCCGAAGTTTGTTGGGGGCGAAGAATTCCGAGCCATCTGTGCCGCCGATGGGATTGAGGGCTTGGCCTGTACCGACACCCGTAAAACTACTTTACTACAAATTGACGACCCAAAATTTAGCGATCACAAATACTCGGCCGCTACTCATGAGATGTTGCATGTGGCTTATCATAAATTAACCGATACCGAGACAACTGCAGTGAACGCCTTGCTCGACCAGGAGTTGTTAAAGCATAAGAATGACTATCACCTTTCCGGCATCCTTGACATGCTGAAAGAGAAAAAAGCTGGCGATACTGAAACGATGTACAGCGAACTTCACTCCAAGTTTGGCGTTGAATACGCCGATCTAGTCCCAGGACTGGAAGAGCACTATCGCCTGTATTTCACTAACCGATCCGAAGTTGTGCGGCTCTACCAAGAGGGGGGCTTTAACAGTCGAGTTCGCCGAATTGATCAGTTAAATAAAGAGGGCAAGGTGATGGAAACAAAGATTAATGCCCTTGATAGCACCCTTCGATCGCTTCAAGCAGCTGGTGTGGCCAACGAGGATATCGATACCTTTAATGCCAAGGTCAACCAAGTTAATAGCCTGATCAGACAGTACAACGCTAAGGCCGCCGAATCACAGAAAGTTTTTGCTGAAGTCGAGACTTTCTACCGCTACTTCAACCCCAACTACAAGACACCGGAAGCAAAAACCGAGCAGTAAACCCAGGTTGGGAACGCTGTCGACAATCTCTTGTACTCAAACTCCGAGGAATTTGAAATGCTGTAAACAAAATAAGCTGGCCAAACCAGGGCTTTGAGAAAAGCTAAAAAGCCAGGCCAGAACCTTGAAGTCGTTCGGAGATAGTAGATAAACGCTCCAACTACACCCAAGCAGTATATCCAGCCACTACCATTTCCAGCGTACTTATTATACAACGTAAAGCAAGCTTTACATTTTTCTGATAAAATGACTCAAGTCATGGCACGAGATTTTTACGATGTTTTAGGAATTTCTAAAGG
>JBBTZC010000029.1:1398-10637 GCA_038078495.1 Patescibacteria group bacterium
TTTGGCTTTGATGGCTTCAATGTAAATTTTGGTGGTCGAGACAATCCGCCAGCCGGCGGAGGTTTTGGTTCTATTTTTGAAGACTTATTTGAATCTACTTTTTCCCAAGTCCAAGTCCAGCTACAAATCTCTATTCCCCAAGCAGTTCTAGGAGATACGGTTCGTTTCAAAACTAACTTTGGTGATGAGATTGAATTAAGGATCCCTCCAGCTACTCCAGAAGGACAGTCCTTCCGGTTCAGAGGTAAGGGTCAGCAATTCGCCAGCCGGCGAACGTCTGGCCGCGGCGATCTAACAGTTGTAATACATATCGAAATTCCCAAACATCTTTCGCGTGAACAGCGCGAACTCTACGAACAGCTGAAGCGAACAAATTAAAAAAAGCGCGGCTGTGAAACAGCCACGCAAGGGAATCCAATTCAGGTCGTTGTGCCAAGCAGGTAGTCGATTGCCTGCTTAACGCCGTATGAGCTTTCGGGACCCTCTATCAGCTTAGGGAGAAACCCGAGGTATTTTCCGAGAGTGACAACAGGAGGCTCTCCTTTGTCGCCCATCCCTGCCGTGGCCATCAAGCCATTACAGAGACAGCCTACCCCTCTAGTATCCTTGTCCCCTCCTTTACTCGCATATTTGTCCTCCGGTTCAGCTGGGCATCTATACCCAATTGTTCCGTTCGGTCTATCGTAGAGATCGACCAACGCGCATTGACTACATACGCGAGGTCTTTTCTCGTAGACGCTTGGATCAGAGATCGTCTCCTCCAACTCTACCAGCTGGAAGGGATATCCGGTCGGAGAGATGTCCATATCCGTCCGAACTATCAACTTACCCCTGAAGCCTTGCTCCCGAAGTTTTCGGCGAAGTTTGGGATCCATTCCGGATTCATCGCTTAGGGCAAAGATGCCCCCGCATTGAGCGCCTACTGCGCCCACTGATTTCGCCCATAGGATCTGTTCCGGTGAGCTACGGGAGCCACCGATCCAGAACGGTAAACCAAGCGCGGCAACTTTGCGGTAGTCCACCACGTCTCTTTGACCGTAAATGGGCAGTGGTCTTCCAGTCGCGTCTCTAACGAGATCTCTCGGTGGGGCGTTGTGTCCTCCAGCGGTCTCTTCTTCGACGACGAGACCGTAAACCCTTCCTTCAAACTTCGTTGCAAAGTAAGTAGCAAGGGCGTTGGAGGCAACAATAGGGATGAATCCCGGTTTTTTCAACGGGGGAAGCTCGCTCCCGAAGAACGTCTTGGGATCGAAACTCATCGTATGGTGACGCTTGACCTTTCCGTCATCGCCCAGAACAGGCACTTCATACTGGAGTGTTCTGCCTTCGGCAATTGCATCAATCAAGTCGGGGATCTGGCGCGGTATACCCGCTCCCATCGTAACGAAGTTCACGCCAGCGAGCATCCCGCCTACCATAGCGAACGGGATAGGCATCGCTATCTTTTCCATGTAGTTGATACTCACCGGATTGGAGTGTCCCTCTTTTGCCAAGTAGACAAATGCGTAGTTAGCGCAAATTGTAAGCGAGACTAAGAGGTCGGAGGGCTTAACGGTAAAAACGGGTTTACCCTTATAGCGAACTCCCTGGGGAATTCCACCCTCCTCATAAAACGCTTCGATTACCCGTTGAGCAACGTGCTGAAAAGGGAAATGCGCAAGAGCGCGACGGAAGTGTCCGCCGGGATCGCCATTTTGCAAAATCCGTGCCAGCAAGATATCGGCACCTACACCAGAAGCGGTACCCAGCTGTCCACACATAGAAACGGCTCGTGCCAGAAACGGGCTCGAGATATAGAACCCCATGCCTCCCTGGATGATTTCTGGGAGGAAACGGGTTTCTTTCGATCTGTTAAGATCCATAAGACTCACGACATCACCTCCTCAGGGCATGCTAGAGGTATACTAACCACTTTGGGTGATAAATGAAATGGATTTGACACCCAACCCAGTTGCTTGGATACTGAATTATAGGAGGAATAAAACTGCAAACCGTACCCAGTTGGGACCTATTCTTAATCATCTTTTTCATCGTTAGCGTTGGCTATTCGTTCGTTTTGCAACGCGACAAAGTTGTAGTAACGCTACTTGCAATTTATGTTGGTATTGTTGTTGCCGCAGTCTTGGGTGGTCCAGCTCAACAGTTTTTCCAGGGAGATAAGACTGTCGGTAATCAACTATTCATAAAAGCCAATACCTCACCATTTACTATCCAGGCGGGACTATTCTTCATAACAACAATTCTTGTTTCCGTTCGTTCGGGTATTGGGAATCGTGGTTCCTCGAGCGGGGGTAAGCTTTCAACTTTTGAATTGGCATTGTTTAGCTTTCTAAATTCTGCTCTTATCCTAACGGCCGTATTCTCGTTTATGGACCCAGTCGCTCGAGGACAATTTGCCGAACATTCTCGGATTGCCCGAGTCTTCATTAATCGTGAGATGTGGTGGACGGTGGCACCGCTCATTGCTTTGATTGCAACTGGCGGTTTGGGTAAAGGCCGTTCGTCGGATTATTAAGTAAAGAAAGGGCCGCCTCGATTGCGATTGCAATGAGACGGCGCTTTGACGAGAGTTGGTCGACCTAAACTTCTGGCTTTGCCCTGATGGCTCGTTCCAGTTTCACTGGTCCACGAGGTAGGACTTTCTTGGTGCAGCTCCCCCTGCAACAGTGACGTTTGTTAACCCGCAGACATTGCTTAGAAGTCCGACCGTTCGGCATGAATCATGATCCTCCATAATGATCTCCCGACGTCCACACGTTGGGCATTCTCAACTTACGCCCGTTACATGATTGGTCAAGAGCCAGAATAGTATCATCTTGCATCCTAGAAGTCCAGCCCCATTTCCCCACTATAGTAGCTGTGCTAACCTGCAATTAATGATGCCAACCAAAGACGAACAGCGGATAGTCGAACTTGAGCAGGAGATAACCAAACTTCGAAGCCAACTTACTACTGACGAGTTAACACAAATCCTCAATCGAAAGGGGTTGATTGAGATCCTCAAGCCTTGGGCGCGAGAAGTTGCCTACCAGTTGGCCAATCCCGATCGGCGTAAGGCTTTGATTGTTCGCGCGTTATCACTGGTCTTTGTTGATGTTGACCACTTTAAGAACGTTAACGACACTTACGGTCATCAAGCCGGTGATCTTGCGCTCAAAACCATCGCCAAGATATTAAGAGAAAACGTTCGAGAAATAGACATCGTTGGTCGTTACGGCGGTGAGGAAATGGTAATTGGGCTGATTGGTGCGAATCTCCAAGATGCCCGAAAGATTGCCGAACACTTGAGAGTAAAAATCGCCGACACGCCAGTTAAATTTCGTGATCAAATAATAATAATAACTGCAAGTTTTGGGGTTGCGGCATTAGCGGCAGACCTTAATCTAGATGACTTGATTAGAAACGCCGACGAAGCGCTTTATCGAGCAAAAAACAGCGGTCGCAACAAAGTAGTTACGGCCTAGCCGATATTATGTAGAAATATCCCCAGAGAGGTCGCTCGACTTTATCTATTTTTAGCCCAGCCTTCCTAGATAGCTGTTCTGGATCTCGGTTAGGGTAGCAACCGGTGTCGTCTGGTCCTCGTTTGGCAGCTTTCTTATCCTGATATCGAGAGACCCAATTGAGATTACTGCGTCCATGTTCTAGTAGTAGAATTCGCCCTTCTGGCCGACAGACGCGCCTCATCTCTTTAAGTGCCTGTACTGGATCTGCAAAGATACAAACAGAAAGCGAAGAAACCACGGTGTCAAAGCTAGACTTCATAAAAGGTAAGCTTTCGGCGTCGGCCTGCTTAAAGGTGACGGTACGACTAAGTCGATTTGCCCTTTTCATGGAATTACCTAACATTGCCTGACTGATATCAACTGCGGTAATCTGTGATTCCTTTGGGTAAAGATAAAGGTTTTTACCGTTGCCCACCGCAACTTCAAGAATTGTCCCTGAAGCCGAACTAAATGCCATACGACGTAAGCGGTTAAGCCCAAGCCAACCTAATATGGTCGACGTGAATTCGTAAAAACGAGCTTGTTGATTGTATGCGGCTTGAATCTGCTGAGTTTCCATTAAAATTTGTAGGCCTGGCGGGAGTCGAACCCGCCGCACAGTGCTTAACATCCGGCAACAAGTTACCTTGTCTCCGCCAGAGGGCGGATTGTCGGCTGGACTATATCTTCGCCGTTTCAGGCGCATCGCGTGTAGTCTCTGAGGGGAGTTTTTCCTCCGCTTAAATCGGAATACTCTTCCCTGCTGATTATCCCGAAGGACGTTCCAGCATATAGCGATGTGCACTTGATGAGTTTCGTTCCCCATCAAGGCTCCAAAGAAGGCACCTGCTCTACCGCTGAGCTACAGGCCTAAAATCAAAATGTACAGGTAGAATTATACCTGTTTTGTATTGAAGGCTCAATCACTTTCCGGATTTTTGTAAGTAGTTAAAAGCACTCGTAGCGGCAACCGCTCCCATGGCTGCTGCTGTAATGTCTTGCTTAAAATGCCCAAAAAAGTTTGTGGCGTCACCAGCGGCAAAAACGCCTTCAACATCCGTCTCCATCATATTATTCACGGCAACATAACCGTGTGAATCGAGTTTAACCTCTAGAGATTCAACTAGCTCCATTTCTGGGACAGCACCTATCTCAACAAATAATCCGTCGAGTTTTAGTTCTTTGTCGTTAGAAATCCTAACGCCAGTTAGACGGTCCTCGCCAAGAATCTCTTTAACCTGGGAATTTGGCAAGACTTCTACTTTCTGACCGATATATGGTTTAAGTCGTTCGGCATTGATTGGCTCAGGATGAAGTTCGCCTCCGCGGACAATCATATAAATTTTTGACGCGTACTGTACGGCCAGAAGCGCTCCCTTAACAGAAGCGTCGCCGCTCCCAACGATAGCAATGGTTTTTCCTTTATAAAGCGGTCCATCACAAGTAGTGCAGTAGTGAACCCCTTTTCCAAGGGAAAAGTCGTCTTCTTTCGGTAGGTTTAACTTGCGTCTAGCGGCACCGTGGGTAAAGATAATTGATCTTGCAAAGTATTCCTCTCCCGCTTCCCCAGTTAATTTAAACCCGCCGTCTCCGCCAGCTGGCGGACTAGTTATTTTTTCAATTTTATCGGCAACAACTTTTGCACCTAGCGCCTCAACCTGTTCCTTAACCTTAATAATCAAATCGTATCCATCTATGGCCTTAAAGCCCGGGTAGTTCTCAATTGTCCAGGCGGTAGAAGTAGCGCCTCCGAGTTCGGCACCAATAACTAATGTTGAGAGCTCATAGCGAGCACTATAGAGAGCGGCGGATAGACCCGCCATTCCTGAACCAACGATAATTACATCAGTCATGCTCAACTAACATACTCATATTTCTCGTGTCCAAGCAACTGTCGCGCCGGTTTGTTACAATATGATTGAACATGTCAAAGATGGTTCGAAATTCTATTTTTACATTAATAATCTTGGTCTTAACGGCCATAGGTTTGAATTGGAACAAAAGTATTGTACGGCATAGTGACCCAGTCCAAATTAGTAGTACGGTTCTTTCAGCAGAAGCAACTAATACTGAGCAAACTTTTCCACTAGCAGTCGAGTTTGCTAAACCTCGTGTGAAGCTAGGGCAAACCCAGGAGATGAAGATCACGACAGTTCCTAAGGCAACCCTTGAAATAGTGACAGTCTATCCTGACGGTAGCATTAACAACGCCCAAACCCTAAGAGCAACTGCAGACGAGACAGGTCACTTCAAACTCAAATTTAAATTAGATGATTTTAGCTTTCTCGGAGTCTTTGAAACCAGAGTTCTGGCGCGTTCAAATATGCAGACATCTCATGGTTCGGCTAGATTTGCCCTACAAAGCTGGACACCTATTGACAGAGCTGTCAGTGAGGATGGCTATGTCTATCCGTTACTGCCGTAGAGAGTTACTTTCTAGATTCGCTAACTTTTCCGTTTTGCGGGTCGATGACGAAATTAATTCCGAGCGGACTGATAGGCACTTCCTTAATAATCTGTTTGAAAACTAACTCTTGAAGGATGGACGGATAACGTCCAAACCGTTGATGATATTTGGCAACCGCATCCTCCAGAAAGAAAGTCATTTCTAAGTGAACCATTTGTTTGCCGCTCCTCTCACGGACGAAATCATCTTTGGTGGTGTCGTGAACAGTTTTAAATATTTGGTAAGCAAGTTGGCGTTGATCGGCCTCTTTATAGTATATCCCAGCGAAGTACTGTGTTATTGGGGGGGCATCTTTCTTCGTGGCGGCAATTTGGAATTCTTTAGCGGCAGAAACATAATCTTTTTTATAAATATGGTGCACGAGACCGGTGTAATACGGCATCTCCCAGCTATCAGGTAAATTCTTTTTTCCTTTTTCGCCAAGAGTAATGGCTTGATCGGGAAATCCCTCGCCCGGTAAAATTATTAATCCAGTTTGGTATGCCTGTTGAAATTTTGGTGACAGATCCGTAACGAGGCTGAAAAGTTCAGCTAATTTTCGGTATTTGCCGTATGGCGTACCACCACCGTAGTACTGGATCAGTGTTAGCCAGTAGTAATCGGCTAGAAACTCGGTTGAGCCAAAGCTCACAGCCTTTGCTAGACTTGGCGAAAGTGGTTGCGGTTCTATATACACATTGTAGTCAACCCCTAGTAACTTTGGTGGTGAGTACCGTCGCCAAGAGTCGTAATTGATCTGCGCCACAAAGCTCAATCCCAAAAAAACCAAAACCCAAATTATAGTTATGTTTTTCCAGCTGATAGCTGATAGCCGCAAGCTGTTTGCTGACAGAGGTTTAGAACTCATCTTTGCGGAAAACCGCTACGCCCAGGATTAACAGGAAAACGGTGTAGGAAGCAAAGTAAAGCAGGATTAGGCCAACTTGACTGGCACTGGGGGTTAGATTAAAAACGACGTCGTTGCGTAAATTAAACTTTTCTAGATTCGGAAAGAGGTAGTAGACTCCTTCAAGGATTCCGCGTATTACAGGTGAGGCCTTCTGGCTTAGGAGCCAAACAGTTGCCGAACCGTGACCGATTAGAGTTACACCGAAGGTGTAGATGGCACTCGATAGGGGCGAGGTAAATGAACTGAAAAGTAGACTAACCGCCGTAAGTAACCAGGCCTCTAGGATTACTGCTCCAGCTGCAAAGTAGGCGGCTGTTGGCACAGAGTGGGTTTTTGCAAACAGGACAATAACAAACATAACGGCCATTATTAATCCGGCAACAAGAATGGTTAGGCAAAGACCAAGGAATTTACCAAGGTAAAAGGTTTCTCTTGATACCGGCTTACTTAAGACGAGGTAAATCGTTTTTCTTTCCACCTCTTTAAATACCAATTGCGTACCGATGAAGTAGGTAATAATAAGTAGGAAAACAAGCATTGCTGTGAGGCTGAAGTCTTGGATTACTCTGGCGTCTTGGCCGAGGCTTACCGAGCCAGCCAGAAGAGATGCCGCAATAACTAATACGGCAAAACCTACTAATGAATACAATAACTTGTCGCGCAAAGTTTCTCGAAAAGTATTAAGAGTGATTGCCCAGAGTACCTTACGCATTTCGAATACTCCTTACGAACAGCTCTTCTAAGGATTGTTTTGACGACTTAACTAAATCTTTTGGTGATCCTTGAGCAATAATCTTTCCTTTATGTAAAATAGCTACTTCATCACAAATTTCTTCGACGTCGGAGAGGATATGCGTTGAAAAGAAAATTGTCGCACCAGACTTTTTTAATTTCAGTATCATCTGCTTGAAGTCCAATCTTCCGAGTGGGTCTAGTCCATCAAGCGGTTCATCGAGAATTAGTAATTCGGGGTTATTAATTTGGGCGACGGCAAACGCTAGACGTTGGTGCATTCCCTTGGAGAATTTACGGACTGCTAATTCTTTAGCTTCTTTAAGACCAACTTCCTTTAGTAAAACATCGATTTTTTTAGTAGCAACCGCTTTCTCGATCTCAAATAAATCCGCGACAAATTCCAGAACTTCACGGGCCTTAAGGTGGTAGTAGAACTGAGGATTCTCGTTCATAAAACCAATTTTTCGTTTGGCTTCAAGTGAACCAGCCGGAAACCCCCCGATAGTTATCTTTCCCTTTCCGGGGAATAGTAAACCAGAGATGAGCTTAACCGTGGTTGTTTTTCCTGCGCCGTTAGGACCGATTAAACCAAACACTTGACCCTTTTTGACCGTCAGAGACAGATTGTCAACGACAGTAATCTCCTCGTTTCTCTGGTAAAATTGTTTGGTCAAGTTACGGATAACTAACATTACCTTTTCTTAACTCAAAAAATTACTCAAGTCAAAGATGCATAAGCTCCTTGCCGTTGTTGGTCCCACTGGGTCAGGAAAAACAAAATTAGCAGTTAAGCTAGCCAAGAAATTTAACGGTGTAATTGTTTCTGCCGACTCCAGGCAAATTTTTAGAGAAATGGATATCGGTACAAACAAGGAAGGCAAACCGGGAAAATGGGGAAATTACCAAGCTCGGATTGTTGACGGAATACCACAACTACTAATTGACGTAGTTGAACCAGGGAACCGATTTACTGTAGCTGACTGGCTAACTCTAGCACGAAAAATGTTAAGTGAGATTTGGGCAGCAGGTCAGCTACCAATTGTTGTTGGCGGCACAGGACTGTATGTTACAGCGCTAACAGAAGGGTACCAACTAGGTGGTGGTCGTTTTGCTAAGAATAACCAGCCAGTTGATTTCGAATCTTTGATATTGATGCCCGAGGTCGATCGGCAGTTATTAAATAAAAAATCCGACCAGCGATGTGTCCGGATTTTCGACGCGCTAATGGCCGAAACAGAAAAATTATTAGCGTCAGGCGTTCCGGGTGACTGGCTCGACAAAATCGGCCTTGATTATCGATATGCGTTTAAACGCATACGAGGGCAGTTAAGCCGCGAGAAAGCGATCGAGCAGTATCAAGTGGCTAGTCGGGCATATATTCGAAGACAAATCACCTGGTGGCGCCATCACGGAGAACCGATAACAGTGAGCGACAGTGACGAAGCGACAAATCTCGTAACCCAGCGGCTCAGTAGTTAAAGGGAAGGGCTCGGACCTGCAGATCCGAGCCCAAAACACGTTGCGAAACGAAAAAAATACGGGAAACACAATCTCGCTTGTCTCGGGTCTCGTATCTGACCCAGCGATTACCAATACTGTACTCCGAACTTCCTTGAAAGTCAAGTCAAAAACGTTACATTTAAACAATGGGTGGGAGGGTTTC
>JBBTZC010000030.1:0-4632 GCA_038078495.1 Patescibacteria group bacterium
GCCGTCAGCTTTCAGCATTTTGCTGATTTCGAGCAATCTACAGATTGTGAGAATTCTAAGCATCCCGCTGATAGCCGATAGCCGAAAAGCTGGTAGCTGTCGTGCTGCGCACGACATCAATGAAACACCACCCTTGTTTTGTTTTGGTTCTAACTGGATTTGAAAAATAGTCTAAGACAGTGTCAGATAGGTAGTTTGACTGGGGCGGTCGCCTTGACCATGGTCACCCAGGATCGGTTTTATCCACCGATCGCATCGTATTAAAACGATGAAAAAACGACCAAAAAGGGGCATCCTGGCTATATGCTGGAACCTCTCTAAAATTCCAACGAGCAATCGGTTGGACTACGGAGACAATCAGCAGGGAAGAGTATTCCGCTGTAAGCGGAGGTAAACTCCCCTCAACGACTACACGCCGGGCTCGAAGAAAGCAATCCTTTCTTTTGAGAAGATATAGTCTGAACTATATGGCGACATATAGAATCTCAAGTGAGATACTTAATAAGTGAACACTGCTACGATTCGAGAACTAGCAAAGTCATTGACGCTAATCGAGCAACAACGTGCAATCGTTGTCGGCTTGATGTTAGGTGATGGGCATTTAGAGACTCAAAATCAAGGCAGAACATACCGCTTGAAAATAGAACAATCGTTTGGGCATCGAGAATATGTCGACTGGCTTTACGGCCAACTTGGCAATTTGGGCCAAACACCACCAAGAGCAAGAGAACAAACCAGAGTAGAAAAAGTGAATAAGAAATACGGATTTAACACTTTGAGCTTGGCAAGTCTCCAGTTCTATGGTCAGCTGTTCTATACCCGCCGGGATTTCATCCCAAGGGAAAGTCGGCACAACGCCGACTATCGAAATGGTGAGAAAGTTGTCCCGAAAATGATAGGGAAACTAGTAACACCATTGTCACTCGCGGTCTGGTTCATGGATGATGGTTCAATCAAATCGGCTCATCATCGAGCAAAGATTCTTAATACTCAGGCTTTTGATAGCGACAGTATTGAAAATCTGCGTCAGATGCTAGCAACTCGATTTAGAATTGACGTCACATTACGAAAGCAAAAAGATGGTATTCAACTGTATATTCCCTCTACCGAAATAAAGAAGTTTGTTTCATTAGTTGAAGAATATATAGTGCCGTCAATGCGCTACAAATTAAGTTAACAAAATTGCCTAAAGAGTAACGGAGGCGTGCAAAGGTTGGCTAGCTACGGATGGAAATCGTAGCGATAGTGTAAACGCATAAGCCAGCTTGACTGTAAGGCCTACAAGCCGAGCAGGTGCGAAAGCAGGCGTTAGTGATCCAGCCGGTTTCAGAACGAAACGGCCGGCGCTCAACGGATAAAAGCTACCCCGGGGATAGAGTCTGAAAAAAGACTTTGTTGTCCCCCTTGCCAGTAATGGCAAGAATGCTACGGGAAACCGTGGCACATACTTCGATGGTCTTTCCGCAGAAAATAAGTGAAGTATGAAAAAATACGGCTAATAACGGTGAAGCCTTGTGTTAAAATAGGGTATCAAGGTAATACCGTGGGAAGTCGGAAGTAATGAGATTAACTAGTACACAAAGAGATATTATTGTCGGAAGCGTTTTAGGAGACGGGTTTTTGCAAAAAACCGGTTCCAATAATGCTCGACTGCGCTTTGAGCATTCCGCCAAGCAAGAATCGTATCTCTTATGGAAAATAGATAAGTTGCCCGATCTCTTTCAAGGACGAGTAACACATTTGGATCGGGTTCATCCCGGTTCCAAGGAAACCTATTCCTATGTTAGATCTCAATCTAATGCCACCCCGATACTGGGAAAGTATAGACAGATGTTCTATGAGGATAGCCGGAAACAAGTTCCAGCAAACCTAGAGAGTCTTCTGTCGCCACTTGTCTTAGCGGTCTGGTACATGGATGACGGTTACTACTACAAGCGAGATAACTGTGCTTATCTGTATATCTGTCAGGTAAAAAAAGTTGAAGCAATGCGTATCCAAGAAGCGTTGAGTCGAAAGCTTGATCTTTCCACTCGATTGCTCGACAAAGGCCAGAAAGGCTGGGCGCTTTACTTTTCCCCGACAGAGACGGTTAAACTAAGCCAGTGCATTAGTAAATACGTCATTCCTGAGATGTTATATAAACTTCCTGACCCCGTAACGACTGAACGAAAGCCCAATGTGGCAAGTAGTGAGATTGCAAAGTGAATTTGTGATCATACGCCGTCTCCGCTTAGAAACTTAAGCGGATGAAGATATCTCGCCTCACGGCTTGAAATCTCCATCCTAATAAATAGCGGATGAAGATATAGTCTAAATCGCAAAGCGATTTAGACGCTACTCGCGAAACAATTTCGCTCGTAGTAGTCTAAGTTGTTAGTAAGATTTGAACAGGCTGATTGCGCCCAATCGTCCACAGAGACGGCGCAGTTTGGCACCTTGAAACATTGGGGTGCTGCAGGAGCGATCCTGTACTAAAAATGTGGCTATAACGGTGAAGCCCGACTCATTGCGAGTGGTTATTGATGCAGTGAAGGGTGATACCGTGGGAAGTCGTCCGCCACCTGGCGGATTGACCCCGTATCGACTGAATCGAAAGATGAGACTTTGATCGAATGATCGAGGTAATACGCCACCTCTTACACAAACAATCTATGGATATGGTCTAAGCAACCTACGTCCGGATGTAAGATGAAGATATAGTCAGTACCATACGAAATTATGGATCAATATACGATGTCGGCTCATCCTATCCTGGGGCTGGAGAAAACAGAACCTTCTCTCTTTCAGGGAAACTTGAAAGTAATTAAACAAGCTCAAAACGGTGAAGGCCATATATAGAACTGGAATTTGCGTAATCGCAGGTCCCAGGTATCATAAAGATATGGTTAACGCCGTGGGAAAGGATATCTCTGAAGTTGATCGAGCATATTTAGCCGGATTTCTTGACGCTGATGGAGCCATTATGGCAACCATTGAGAAACATGCAGAAAAGAAATTTGGTTATCGAGTAAGAATTCAATTAAAAGTCACTCAAAAAGACAAAACAACACTAGAAGAGCTTCGTGCTCTTTGCGGTATCGGTCGTCTTCGTAAGAATCGGACAACATATGATTGGCTGATTCGCGACAAGAGTGAAGCACTATTTCTTCTCGATTTGATATCACCCTATCTAAGGGTGAAGAGATCTCAGGCAGAAATTGCCAACACAATTCTGTGTACGGTGATTGATAGCCGTGAAGATTTGATCAAGATTGCTCGAGCGGCAGATTCATTGTCTCGGTTTAACGTCCGATCCAAAAATCGGCGAAAGAACTTTGCTTCAATGATCTAAGATATATTCTCCCCTAACGACTGATTGTTATTGTTTGGCAGTAACATGAGAATTCGAAGCAATTTCGGATTCACACGGCTTGCACCTACGTTTCTACTGGTGACAGTAGTAAATACGGTGATGGAATAGTCTGATATCCGCAGTAATGCGGGAAAACACAAATGAGGTCCCAAGGGTTTGGCTGTTCGCCAATTAAAAGGGTACGCGAGCTGGGTAAATGAAGTGAGCCCAGTGGCAGACGCGTATCAAGAGTAAGTATCTGCCTCGCTCGCAACTGCGGGCTAGTAAATTCAGCTCATAACGGTGAAGCCCGACTGCCGGAAGGTAAGGGGTAATATCGTGGGAAGTCGTCCGCCACCTGGCGGATTGACCCCGTATCGACTGAGTTCAGGACAAAAACACTGAACCGGTGGTGAATTTAACTTCATCACAACACGCTGAGTCATGTCGCAAGGCATGAAAGGTATAGTCAGTACCATTAGTAATAATGGAGTAATACGTCAGAACGTAGTTTACGTTGCGTTCTACCGCAGTAATGCGGTACAGTGAGTATTATGCATACTCCCTCTTCCGACGAACACGGAAGGGAAATCCCGACTAAAATCGGTGAAACCCTCCTTCAGAGCGTAAGCTCCGGAAAGGGCAATACCGAGGGTAAGTCAAGAAGGTAAAAAACTTCTTGAATCCCGTAGAGACTGATTCCTAGGTTCACTTAGCTAGTGAACGTAAGATGAGAACGCTCTCCCTACAGAGTGTTCAAATGTCGGCTCCTGAATTAGTTAAAAGCTTAGATTCAGGATGAAGATATAGTCCGTGCCATTAGAAATAATGGAATCACATGCGCGAGACAGTAAAATGTGCTGTCTGAACATTTAGGAATTGGAACACTAAATGTGTCAGTTGCTTGAACAACAACTGATTAAATTTGGCCAAATGCTGGAAACTCTGAGTATCAAGCGCTACTTGTGCTACGATGGTCCTAATGGATCAGACTAAAGCGAGTGAAAATGCGTCTTGTGCAGACAATCAGCAGGAAAGACTTCAGAGAATAGATCCGTGGTACATTTCGGGTTTCGTTGATGGCGAAGGAACGTTTCATGTTTCCTTTGCCGCTCGTCAAGATTTGCCCCAGCACTGGGCGATCATCCCCGAATTTCACGTCTCCCAACATCAAGACCGAGCCTCGGTTCTTGACGAGATACAAAAGTATTTTGGTTGTGGGAACATACGTGATAACCACCGCGGCCGAGCGAACGATGTGACGAGAGTCCTCGTTGTTCGGAATCGTCGAGATTTACTAG
>JBBTZC010000031.1:0-5035 GCA_038078495.1 Patescibacteria group bacterium
TCAAACAAACCAACTGTTATGTAGCCTTTATGACCAGAGATACTAAATTTATGCGTTATCGAGCGCCTCTCGTCAGGCATCCGCCGTCTCTTTGGAGCGTAAACAATCTTTTCGACTACTCTCTCCACCACTTCGGTTTTATCTCCCGTGTCATCTTTTTTTGTATTAAGCGGTTGGCTAAGCTTAGAACCATCTCGGTAAAGAGCCAGGGCCTTAAGTCCCATCTTCCAGGACTGAAGATAGACCTCTTCGACGTCTTCAACGGTTGCCTCGTTAGGCATGTTGATAGTTTTAGAGATCGCTCCGGAAATGAATGGCTGAACTGCCGCCATCATTCGAACGTGGGCTAACGGGGCAATAAAACGCGTGCCTGTCGGACCGCAACGGTTAGCGCAATCAAAGACAGCTAGATGCTCCTCTTTTAGATGTGGTGCTCCCTCTACGGTTTGAGTGCCACAGATGACTAAATTACTTTGAGCTATTTGGTCGGTGGTAAAACCTAAGCGACCAAGAAGTGAGAAGTTCGGCTGTTTTTCTTCTTCGATGCTAATTCCAAGGCGAGTAAAGATATCGTCTCCAAGCACCATACGGTTGAATGAGAAGCTAATATCAAAGGCGGCCAGAAGGGTTTTTTCTACTGTATCGATTTCCAAACTGGTTAATCCTTTATCAGCTAGACTAGATCGGTTGATTGGAGTTGTTTCGATAAATCTACCGACTCCCAAGGCATAGTCTATAATTTCCTGTTGTTGATCTTGAGTGTAGCCAAGGTTCTGGAGAGCTTGTTTAACGGCATTGTTGACAATCTTCATTGATCCCCCACCGGCCAGTTTTTTAAATTTAACCAAAGCAAAATCTGGTTCAACACCGGTAGTGTCACAATCCATTAGTAGACCGATAGTGTTGTGGCTGACGAAACCGTTAGCGATGTAAGTGACGTTTTCCGGTACAGACAGATCGTAAGTTGGGACAATACCCCCGTCAGTATTAGAGACGATTGGATCGTAAATATACTGTAAGGCAGTTTCTAAACGAGAATCCTGGACTCTTTGTCGCACCTTTGTCGCCAATCCTCGGCTCAATGCTCCGTAACGAGTTAAGGATTGTAAGGCCGAGCCACGCTCTGGACTTCCAGTTGGGATTAATTCCTCAAAAACCGTTCGAGGCAAATAGACATAATCATGCTTACCCGATTGGTGGGCAGAAAGATTGATTAGTAAACGAGTTTTACGCTTACTAATAAATCCGATCGATGCTTTAAACGCAGGATTATAAGAGGCGTTCCGAATTCGTAAAACATACAGCTCTTTTTTACCCCAGCCCGAGCGGCCAACTTTCCTAGTTATGGGGTAGCCTAGAGCAAGCAAAAGGGAAGCGATCTCTTGGGAGAACTGGTGGCTAGCGCTCGAGAAAACTGGAACGCCTCCGGAAGCTGTACCGTCCGCCTCAAACAGACCCCTTAAGAATGCTTGGTATACCGATCGATCATTGGTAGCCAAAAGAATATCCGGAATGTGAGGCTGATAGCCTTTGCCGCGATGCGCTTGCTTACTTTCGGGAGTATGCTTAGCAAAGCCACAGGCATCCCACCAGATTGTGAGAGCAACTGACTGGAACGCAATCTCTGTATAGCCTTTCATAGCGGTTATTTTTGCCTCCAAGTTAAATAGCTTTTTACCGAGCCTTATTAGTCGAGCAATGACGTCCTCGTCACCGTTAGTGACACAAAAACGTAATCCTTTACTATGTAGACTTCCGTCACCCATAAAGTAACCGATGAGCTCAGCTAAATCTGGATTAATAGAATTAGGAGCAGTAATAAACTCGTTACTAGCCCAATAAGGCTCACTCAGTGGCGGTAATGGTACGAAGTGAGTTCGACCAAACAGGGTGTTGAGTGCCAACGGAACGACGTCAGTTGGCTGGAGCTGGTCAAAGCGTTTCCAAATTAAACTACCTGTAATGGGGTCGACGACCTTAATTCTGTGTTTAGCTGTTCCTTGGATTTCATAGCCGCCTTTAGTAATAATTCGTCGGGTTGATTGTTGGCCGTTGACAAAGAATTTGGTGGCCTGCTTAGGTCCATCATCGGTCATAACTTTAAACGAAGTGTCTTGCCACTTCTCCCCAGATGTTTGACCGAGTTTTTGGAGCCGGACAAGCCCACGATCTGTTGATACTAGAGAATTTCCAACCAAACAGCCAGTTGGGGCAATTACTGTTGCCTGACTATTGCGATAACCAAATTGTTCACCTAAAGCTACCGCTTCATCCCAATCTTGCCTGGCGGCGGCAAGAAGATTACTTGGACAGTTAGATTCATCGATGGCGAAAGCAGCTTGGCGGTGCATCTTCATTACATTCAGCATTGGCGCCCGGTTACGAGCAAAACCCCCAAAGGCACCCTTAACCGCCGCTATTTCTGAGGAGGTTTTATAGGCGTGTCCAGTAAGAATGGCACTAAGAGCTCCGGCGATCGCTAAAGCCTCGGGTGAGTCGTAGGGAACGCCTTTAAGCATTAACATTGTGCCAAGGTTAGCATAACCCAGTCCTAGCGGTCGGTAGTCATGACTATTTTTGGTAATTACTTCGGTTGGGTAGCTAGAAAGATCAACTTCAATCTCTTGGGCGATAAACATAACCTTGCAGGCGTGTCGGTAGCTCTCAACGTCAAAATTGCCCTTATCGTCAGTAAACTTAACTAAGTTTATCGAAGCCAGATTACATGACGAGTCGTCGAGGAAAGTGTATTCCGCGCATGGGTTTGTGGCGTTGATTCGACCGCTGTTTGGGCAGGTATGCCATTTATTTGCTGTAGTGTCGAACTGTACTCCCGGGTCAGCACACTGCCAAGCGGCTTTAGCGACCTGATCCATTAAGTCTTTGGCCCGGTAAGTTTTGTACGGTTCACCACTATTAACCGTTCGAGTTGTCCATTCCCCATCATTTTGGGTCGCCTCCATAAACTCGTCAGTCATACGAACAGAATTGTTAGAGTTTTGGCCGGAAACAGTATGATAAGCTTCACCATTGAAGTCCGACGGATAGCCAGCAGCGATTAAGGCCATCACTTTCTTCTCTTCGTTGACCTTCCAGTTAATGAAATCTTCTATTTCCGGATGCGACATATCGACAACAACCATCTTGGCGGCTCGGCGAGTTGTTCCACCTGACTTCACGGCGTCAGCACTGCGATCAAAAACACGCAGGAAACTCATCATGCCACTTGATGTACCGCCACCGCTTAAGCGCTCATAACGACTGCGTAATTTGCTGAAATTAGCTCCCGCTCCAGAGCCAAACTTAAATACTCGAGATTCGGTTTTGAGAAGGTTGTAAATTTCATCTAGAGAATCCCCAACAGACAAGATAAAACAAGCCGAACACTGGGGATTGCGGTAAGAATCCTTAGTCTCAAGAACTTTTTCCTGCTCAAAATCCCAATAAAAACTACCGCCAGATCCGGCAATTTGGTATTGATGGTAAAGACCGCAATTAAACCATACCGGTGAGTTAAAAGCCGCTTTTTGAGTCACGAGGATGTGGGTTAGCTCGTCTTCAAAGCTGTTTCTATCTTCATTGGTGGCAAAATAATCAAATTTTTCACCGAAATCAGCAATAGTGTGAGCAATACGATAGACAGCTTGTTTTAGTGAAACCTCTCTCCCCTCTTTTGTTGGGACGCCGGCCTTGCGTAAGTATTTATAAGCTAAAATATCAGTCGCTAGTTGTGTCCAGGTGGTTGGGACCTCAACGTCGGTGATTTGAGAGATAATATTTCCTTTTTCGTCGCTGATAGTAGTCGTTCGTTTGTCCCATTGGACGGTATCAAAAACATTTTCTCCAGGTTTAGTAAAACGACGAGAAACCTTAAGGCCAAGCTTTTTCCCAGCGTTATCTTTTTCGGGTAGTTCAGCCGATATCTCAACAGGTTTTAAAGCAATATCTCGAAATCTTGCGGATTTCTTGAATTCTTGTCCTCCAGACTCGAAAGCACTTAATCTTTCGTTTTTATCTTTTTTTGCCATTACTTACCCTCCTTTAATTTTTAGACGTAGGAAACTACCGTACCATGAGCTCACCTTGTCTTGTCAAGAGCATATTTTACGGGAATTGTACGGGAAAGTTACGGGTATAAAGGAAGGGACTTCTTGATGTAATGCTTACATCTTGAAGTCCCTTGGCAAGTCGGGTCAGACGTCAAACGAGGCAGTCGTTAGACAATCTGCTAGCGGTAACGCCGCTAGGCGTTTTCCTCAAAGCGAGGAGCGCCACTGGTACCAGATCGGATGCGTGGCTCAAACCAGTCTGGGTTCGAAGTCGAAGTGCCAGCACGCTGGCGAACTCCTAACGAACACCTACAGACTAGCAGAATATACGAAAGAGTCAAGACCCAAACTGTTATAAAAAATCCCCCTCGCTACCGAAGCTTTGAGGGGGGGGGTGGTTTCGTCCTGCCTGGAAGTCGAGTTTTGTTTCTTGGTTCCGCATTGTTATGGCAGGCCCATACGGAGAAACGAACTCGCCCTATTCACTGAAGGTTATTCGCGCCTTCATTTTTACGCCATATTTGAGGGATAAGGTCCCCCGGCAACTCACATTTATTCGGTAGTGAGATTCCTATATAGCTGTGCTAATTTGTATTCTCCGCTTGCGCCCGCTACACGGCGACCTGGGAGCGTCTACGGCATTTGAACCTTGTGAGGTAAACGAACTCACTTCGGTCGAGGTCTCTTCGACCACGCTACATCCTTGGCGTCGTAGGGTGCCTCTCGCTGTTTGAATCTCCATCGGTCCGCGAAACGACTTTCAGGATGAGTCAATACTTTATGACACTAAAATGAGTAAATAATCCCATTTAAATATAAGCCAAAATAACCTAAGGTCGTGTGGTGGCTACTGTCGGAGTTTTCGGCGAATAAAGCTAGGAACATCCAATTCATCTTCGTCGGCCGGCTCTTCCTTTATCTCTGGTCGGTTGTGGTTTTTGGTCACAAAGCTATTGTCATCGTTTCCACCGAGAAAACTCCTTCGC
>JBBTZC010000032.1:0-5072 GCA_038078495.1 Patescibacteria group bacterium
ATTGCCGAGAATTTTCCCGTCAAACATAAATCCTTAAGTCATAAAGAGGGTTTGGTAGAAATTAAGAAAGAAAATCAACCCTACAAGATTGAATTGGCTGAAGGAATCGAAGACGAGAAACTTGGTTTCTACGGCATTGATTGGTTTTGGGATCTCTGCAAGGGCCCTCACGTTAAATCTACGGGAGAGATAAAAGCGTTTAAACTCTTAAATGTGGCTGGGGCATACTGGCATGGAGACGAGCACAAACAAATGCTGACTCGAATCTACGGCACCGCTTTTGGTTCCAAAAAAGAGTTGGAAGCATATTTAACTCAATTAGAAGAAGCTAAAAGGCGTGATCACAAAAAACTAGGTCCGCAGTTGGATTTGTTTTTGTTCTCGGAACTTGTCGGTGCTGGACTGCCGCTTTGGACACCGAAAGGTAATACATTAAGACTTATTCTGGATGACTATGTTTGGTCTCTACGGGCAAAAAAAGGCTATCAAAAAGTTGAAATTCCCCATATAGCTAAGAGCGAGCTTTACAAGAAGTCAGGTCACTGGGACAAATTCAAAGACGATCTATTAACAATTGTTACACGAGAGGGCCACACCTTCGTTGTTAAGCCGATGAACTGTCCTCACCACACCCAAATCTTTGCTCGCAAGAAATGGAGCTATAGAGAGTTGCCTCAAAGGTATGCCAATACAACAATGGTATACCGTGACGAGCAAACGGGAGAGCTAGCGGGTCTATCGAGAGTGAGATCGATAACGCAAGACGATGCCCATGTTTTTTGTCGACCAGATCAAGTTAAAGACGAGCTACTTGCCGTTTGGGATATCGTGAGCGAGCTTTACGCAAAAGTCGGGTTTAAGGATCTGTCTGTACGATTATCTTTCCGTGACCCCGCCCAACCAGACAAGTATCTAGGGGAGGCCAGAGTTTGGCAGAAAGCAGAAGCTGAATTGGAGCAGTTGGCCAAACAAAAAAATGCCAAATATGAGATCGCTCCTGGCGAAGCGGCTTTTTACGGTCCGAAAGTTGATTTCATGGCACGAGACTCCCTGAATCGTCAGTGGCAGTTGGCGACGATTCAACTTGATATGAATCTGCCCGAAAGATTTGACCTAAATTTCACTAATTCGGAGGGTAAAGAAGAAAAGGTAATTATGATCCACGCCGCCATTATGGGATCGATTGAACGGTTCTTATCGGTCTTAATTGAGCACTACGCTGGAGATTTTCCGCTCTGGCTCGCTCCGGTTCAAGCAAGAATCCTGCCGATTAGTGAGAAATTTTCTGGCTACAGTCAGATAGTGGCGACAGAGCTAGAAAAATTTGGCGTAAGGTTTGAACTCGATGATGCCTCGGAAACTTTAGGTAAACGCATTCGTAATGCCGAAAACCAGAAAGTTCCTTTTATTCTAATCGTTGGAGAAAAAGAAGTAGCGGAGAAAACAGTCACTGTCCGTAGCCGTCAAGAAGTTGAACAAAAAACCCTTAAGATCTCACAGCTTTCTTCAATCTTTGAGCCGTTGCAATAAGCAAATTCTCAAACAAACTGTTAACTGTCAGCGGGCCGATCGCCCCCTTAGGGGGAGTAATTTTTTCGACCAACGGCTCGATAGTCTCCACATCGACATCAATCCCCGACCCATCTACGACAACCATTCGATCATGAACCATTTCAGGAGTGACTATTCCTTTTTTCCCAGTCGCGGCAATTAGTAAGTTATGGGATCTGATTTCGTCAGTCCGTTTTTCGGCCTGACGGTCGATTGACAGACACGTCCATTTATTTTTCTCAAACATTTTTGCCAACGGCGTACCGACTAGACGCCCGGCTCCCAGGACAACGGTTTTTCTTTCGGCAGGATTAATCCCGTTAAACTTTAAAAGTTCTACAATTGCGCTTGGGGTTGGTTGGGCGTAAGGTGAATCACCGCGAAGATTATCTATGTCTTTGATTGGAATTATTTTTTGAATTAATGCATCAGGATCAATAGATTTGGGCAAGGGAAGCTGTAAGACAATACCATCGATGTCCTTCCTGAAGTTTAACCCGTCAATAACAGCCGCCAATTGCTGAAAACTAGCCGCGGGAAAATGATGTAAAAAAAACTGGCAATCTATTTTCTTGGCTAGAGCCTGTTTTGCTCTAATAAAAGTAGCGGTCTGTTGGTCATCGCCTACCCAGATTAAGGCCATGACGGGCGGATGGGGTAATTTTTGGCGAAGAGAGATCAAACTAGATAGCCGTTGCTCAAGAATCTCCTTGGCTAACAGCTGCATTACTGGGTTGGAGAGGTTGAAACTTTGGCGGAGTCAATCAATTTTTGCCAATCTTCAAGAGTTCGACCGCCGGTATATTTTACTTTATTGACGTAAAACGTTGGGGTACTGTCAACGCCAAGCGACAGTCCGTAATCACGATCATCTTCGACGGCTTTCTTAACCTCTGGATTCTGGTAATCTTTTTTAAATTGTTCAGGATTTAAATCTAACTCTTTGGCGTAGTTCAAAAAAGTATTAAGCGGATTATCCAAACTCTCCCACTGACGTTGATTGATGTAGAGTAAATCTAACATTGGCCAAAATTTGTTCTGTCTTCCCGCCGCTTCCGCCGCCAGAGAACTGTTAAGTCCGTTTTGATGGTTAGGTAGAGGGAAGTGACGAAAGATAATTTGAACGGAGTCACTATTATTGGCTTGAACTTTCTCAAAATTTTCAGCTGCCGAAGCGCAGGCCGGACACTGGAAATCGCCAAACTCAACAATCTTTACGGCCGCGCTATCCGGACCAAGCTTATGGCCATTTGAATCGTCAATGCTACCGAGAGTAACCGCTGAGCTTTCTTTCCCGGAAAAAGAAACAAATCCTCCGATCACCAAAACCGCAGCAATCACAACCCCTAAAAAGAATTTAGAATCTCCTGACATTTATCTTTTTTTAGCAAAAATTAGTGTATTAATACTCGCCTTGCTCGCTAACCGTTTTGCTTTCCAACTTATTATACATTCTGCTTTGTTTTAACAAAAATCAAAACAGTTATCAAGACTACGAGCCCCAACGACACCAGACACCAGGTACAATACGCCCCGATAACGTATTTTTCCAAATACAATAGATACAGACTAAAAGCCAAGCCACCACAAGCCCAGATTTTGATTGGTAATTCCGACCAAATACGACGGAAATAAACCAGCCAAGTAAATATTAGAGCCACTAAGTACCAAAGAATTCCTAATCCGGCCACCGGAAAGTTAAAAATTTTAGCGTAGTGACTCGAGAGAACAGTTTCACACCCTTCGCCAACCGAACAAGTAACAGAACTTGGATCGTATGTTTTTAGGTATAAATAGCTTGAAACAATAATTCCCGCAACAACAAGAACTAACAGTAACTTATGTTTCACCTTTTTATATTACCAGGGCTTGTCATGAAGGGCAAAAAAGTGCAGTTTAATCGTGATGCGACTCAACAAATTTCTTGCTACCGCTGGGGTTGCCTCACGCCGGAGCGCTGATGAGATAATTAAACTTGGTCAAGTCAAAGTAAACAGTAAGGTTGTCAAAGAAATGGGCGTTAAAGTTGACGTAGATAAAGACGTTGTTACAGTCAACGGCCAAAAAGTTCAGCTCGAATCTAAGATTGTTACCTACCTATTAAACAAACCTCGTGGTGTTATTAGTACGGCCGAGGATCCCGAACATCGAAAAACGGTACTGGATCTGGTGCCGAAGACGCCGCGAGTTTTTCCCTGCGGCCGACTAGACGAAAATACGATGGGGCTGGTGATTTTAACTAACGATGGAAATCTATGCTATCAGTTAACTCACCCAAAGTTCGAGCATAAGAAAGAGTACATAGTCCACGGCCGGTCGAAAACACCAGAAGCGGCGCTGGAGATTATTCGTCGCGGTGTCCGTTTGGCAGACGGGCCAATCAAGGTTGATGCGCTCGAAGTCATTAAAATTAGCCACCAAAAAATGGAGTTCAAAGTTACTGTTCACGAAGGTCGCAACCACCTTGTTCGCCGACTTTGTGCGGCCGTTGGTATTGAATTAGATAATCTCACTCGCATTCGCGTCGGCGACTACGAACTTGGTGATCTTGAACCGGGAAAATACCGACAAGTATAGTCCGTTGACTAGTTAAGAATTTCTGCTTAGATGGTAGAGGTCCTTAAAAATTGAAGATCTATTTCATGGGCAGTCGTCAGGTTCCTGATGGCTTTCGACGTATCATCCAAGTTACCGACCAGCATCGACAGCCGTTCAGCGAAGAGGTGATCATTAAGCTTGTAGCACAGCTGAAATGTACTGCTTGCTTTCCGGCACCAGACCGGCACATCACTCTGCTACTAAGCAAGGATAACGATCTGCCAACGATTGGCTCGATTGGAAAAGCGCTCAATGGCCGAACAATTTCATGCCAGATCCACCACGGTGGGATTTTCAACCCATATCTACCTGTGCGTCCTTACGACGCTTGGGACGACTAATTCCGAAGGAGCAACCGCTCCTTCACAAACTTTTATAGGTCAAGGGATAAGAAATAACCTTACTTCTTGGTACAATATACAGAGCTTGATTACCGGGTCGGTAGTTCAGTGGTAGAACAACGGGCTCTTAACTCGTGTGTCGTGGGTTCGATCCCCACCCGACCCACTATGAACAGGCTAGTTTTTCTGACAGTCTAAACTAAGATGCATTTATTTGGTGGCGGGCTCGAAGACACTCTCATTAAAATAGGTCTACTTGGCGCTTATTTTATTCTATTTGCCGAGTCTGGTTTATTGATCGGCTTTTTCCTACCTGGCGATAGTTTACTTTTCACTGCTGGGTTATTGGCCTCAAGATGATATTTTAGTATCTGGGCTTTAGTAATTGGCGGGGCTATGGCGGCAATTATCGGCAATCAAGTTGGTTACCATTTTGGTCGAAAATTCGGACCGAGAATCTTTAACAAAGAAGAGTCGTTTCTTTTTCATAAAGATCATATTATTCGTGCTGAGAATTTCTACGAAAAGTATGGTGGTGCAGCACTTATCATCTCTCGTTTTACACCGATTATCCGTACTTTT
>JBBTZC010000033.1:0-3187 GCA_038078495.1 Patescibacteria group bacterium
ATAACTGCGACCAATTCAGACTGAACCGAGAGAATCGGTTCAAGTAATTGGTCGGGCTGGCGGGACTTGAACCCACGACCTCGCACTCCCGAAGCGCGCGCGCTACCAACTGCGCCACAGCCCGATAACCCAATCTGGTTGGCTTGACATATTCTACCTGAAGAAGTACTCTGATTCCACGTTCGCGCCGAAGAGCGAAGCGACTGCAATGGAGGCAAGGGAATGTCTATAGTGGTTGCTCCACTTCGTGAGTGGTGGCGACGACTTTGGCCGGAAACGGCACTCAAGCCAGATGACGCTTCGGCTCCCCAAGAAAGCTTGGTCGAGGAAACAAAGGATAAACTCGATGAGCCGAATGGGGTGCTCAAGGCAGGTCTTGGCCAATCGATCCCTAAGGAATTCTGGGATCAGTAGCCGGCGGAAAGTCCAGAAAGGCTTTCCGCCTTTCTGTATGTCTCGAATTTAGATATAGTGATCGGTACGAACACGTCAACTACGGTATTCCCGCAGTTGATAATTCACTCGACTTAAGCCCCCGTAGCTCAGTAGATAGAGCCGCTTCGTCCTAAGAAGATGGTCGCGGGTGCAATTCCTGCCGGGGGCGCGAATGTTCGGTGGAATGAACGTTTTTTGACAAAAGGGCCATCGTTTTGCGATGGCCCAAGCAGTCTTTGGAAGTGCAAAAGGGGCGGCTTAGTGTTACTCGGGCTTCAATAGCTCGCCGTAACCCAACTCAATCAAGACTTCTCGGATTCGGCGCCGAACAATCGGGTCACAGGCTAACCCTCGTAACTTCTCTTTAGCTTCATGAGTTAGGCGCCCGCCTGTCTCATAGGCAATGATGATCGAACCTACTTGCACTTGAACGTCCAATTCTTCGTCTGGACTAATATCATTAGCCAAGGTAATGACCTCCTCAAGGGTACGTTACTAAGAAAAGTAGAGAAAATAATAGTCCTAGTCAAGGTACTGCCGTAAGTGAGTAAACTCCCGGAAGAGATTCAAGAAGAAACGAAGGTCAGGACTTGAAGTCATGAGACAATCTTCAGCGCGGTTCGGACTTTCGTTCGTCAGGCGCGCGAAAATAGATTGAAAATTAAAGCTCAAAACTGCAGGTGATTTCACCCAACCTGATCTTTGAGTTTAGCCGAAGGGTTAAACTGAACAGTTTTGTCGTCTCGAACATAGAAAGAGCCAAAATCCGCTATTACAACTTTTTCACCCTTCTTAAAGTATTCAGCTAGCGTTTCAGAAAATGCATCTACAAACTTACCCGCCTCCTCTTCAGAAAGCTGGCTTTTTTCAGCAAGTTTCTTAGCGAACCCCTCCCGATTCATTTGATGAGCCTACGGCGAGTCAAAGGAACTGAAAGATTCATTACTAAAAGCGTAAGGCTTTTAGTAGCAATCAGCAAGCGGCTATCAGCTTTCAGCTAATATAATTATATGGCAGAAGAATTTCGGTTTAACGAGTTCCGGGTGTACCAGCTGGCGAAAGAGCTACACGGCGAAATTTTTGATTTAACAAAGAAGTTGCCTCGAGAATTTGATTACTTAATTAACCAAATAAGACGAGCCTCGCTGTCGGTCGTACTAAACATCGCCGAAGGATCTGGCAAGAGCTCCGACAAAGACTTCAACCGGTATATACATAACGCACTTGGTTCGGTCTATGAAGTCACCGCCTGTTTAGACGTAGCTAAGGATCTGACTCAACAAGATTTCGATTCCCTTATAGCTAGGCATTACGCCCTAAGGAAGCAGCTCGGGTCTTTCTCGAAAAAGCTGAAAGCCGACAGCTGACAGCTGAAAAGCCACGCGTTAGCGTGCAATTTCAGCAAACCGTGTTTCGCGAATAACGTTCACTTTGACAGTGCCTGGATATTGCAAGTCCGCTTCGATAACGACGAAGTGCAACGAGGAGTTTTCAGCTGTCATCGAGCGACTTCAGCGAAGCGAGTCTCTCTTATCACGTTCACTTTAACTGTCCCCGGATACTGTAGATCTGCTTCGATCTTGTTAGCGATATCTCGTGAAAGTTTCATCGCTGTTAGATCGTCAATTGTTTCCGGTCGCACCAGTACTCGGACTTCACGACCAGCTTGGATTGCAAAAGACTTAGCTACGCCGGTAAATGAGTTGGCAACGTTTTCTAGTTCAGTCATTCTCTTAATAAATTGTTCCGTGGACTCGCGGCGAGCACCTGGGCGAGCAGAAGAAATTGCATCAGCCGTACGAGATAGAATCGCCTCGACTGTCTTAGCGTCCGTATCTTCGTGGCTCGCTTCGATACAGTGAATCACCTCTTCGCTCATGCCGTATTTGCGAGCTAACTCCACTCCAACGTCAACGTGCGATCCCGGAACCTCATGAGAGACAGCCTTACCGATATCATGCAGAAGGGCGCCTTTTTTAGTGATGTTGATATCTGCCCCAACTTCTTCTGCAAGGAGTGCGGCAATGTGAGTAACTTCAATGGCATGTTGAAGCTGGTTTTGGCCGTAAGAAGTTCTAAACTTCATTGAGCCCAGAAGCTTAACGAGCTCTGGATGGATACCAACAAGATTTACTTCTTGGATTGCCGCTTCACCGGCGTCTTTAATCTCATCTTCGACTTGAGATTGAGCTTTTGCAACCAATTCTTCTATCTTTGCTGGTTGAATTCGACCATCTTTAATGAGCATCTGCAGAGCGTGACTCGCTACTGCTCGACGAATTGGATCGAAGCTGGATATCAAAACTGTTTCTGGTGTTTCGTCGACAATCAGATCAACCCCGGTTGCTTTTTCAAAGGCCTGGATATTTCTACCCTCTTTTCCGATAATCTTCCCCTTAATCTCATCATTAGGCAGATGAAAAGCAAAGATTGTCATCTCTGCTGTTTGATCAGTTGCTAGTCTTTCAATAGCTGTGGTAATTAGCTCCTTGGCAACAGAGTCCCAATGAGATTTCATCTGCTCCTTCATGGAGCGGATCTTGCGGATAATATCGTCGGAGTAGTCTTTTTCTACTTCCTTAAGTAGTTTCTCGTGCGCTTCTTCTTTGGTAAGTTTGGCGATCTTAGAAAGTTCTTTTTCTTGGTCTTCACGTAGTTTGGTGATATCTGCTTTAGCTAGTTCTAGTTGCTGAGTCTGGTTTTCGAGTTCGGTCTTTTATCCCTCAACTTTCTCCATGCGGCGCTCGATGGA
>JBBTZC010000034.1:0-3460 GCA_038078495.1 Patescibacteria group bacterium
AGTGGTTAATCTTAAATCTTGCTCGGACATATTTCAAGGAAAGCTGACGTGGTGGCGCCGCCTTATCGGTTTTTTCAAAACCGTTTCTTCGAAATCAATTTCCTTTAAAGTATTTTTGAGCAATGGCTAGGATATCCCACCAATAAAAACCATTGTTCAAATACAATGGTTTTTTATTGGTGGACCGTACCGGGATCGAACCGGTCACCTCATCCATGCCATGGATGCGCTCTACCAAATGAGCTAACGGCCCTAAAGTTAATAACCAAGATTGTATCCGAAATTAAGTATTTTGTAACTGTTGTGCGACTACTGGTGCGGCAACAACCGATGGAGTCGATTCAGGTATTACTATTAAATTCTTCCCCGTCATTTCAGAAGACGGGGGTAGTCCCATAAGTCCAAGTATCGTTGGGGCTAAGTCAGAAAGGGATCCGGCACGTACGCTCCATCCCTTTGCTAGCTCCCCAATGAAGTAAAGGGGAACGGGATTGTTGGTGTGTTCTGTATCAGGTTCTCCTGTTTTCGGGTTAACCATCTGTTCAACATTACCGTGATCAGCAGTCACGATTAACAATCCGTTCTGCTTATCCATTGCCTCATAAATATTTTTTAGAGCTTCGTCGACAACCTCGCATGCTTGGATTGCTGCTCGTAAATTACCGGTATGTCCAACCATATCTGGTGCGGCAAAATTAAGAATTATGAAATCATATTGTTCTAATCCCTTTATTACAGCTTGGGCTACTTCAGATGTTGCCATTTGCGGAACTTGATCGTAGCTAGGAACCTTAGGTGAGGGTACAACAACCCTTTCTTCGCCTGGGAATGCGTTCTCTGATCCGGCATTAAAGAAGTATGTGACGTGAGCGTATTTTTCAGATTCAGCAACATGTAATTGTTTTAGGTTAGCCTTCGACAAAACTGCTGATAGCGGTTGGGTCAAATTTCGTGGACGGAAGGCAACAACGATCGGCAATCCTTCCTGGTAATAAGTGAAGCCAACAAAATATAAGTTCTGGAGAACCTTAGGTCTAGAGAAGTCCGTGAAATCCTTTTTTACTAAGGCTTGAGTAATTTCTCGTGCCCGATCACCACGAAAGTTAAAGAATATTACAGAATCTCTGTCTTGGATTGGTTGAAAACTGTTATTGTCGCCCTGGATAACCGTCGGGATGATAAACTCGTCGGAGAAACCGTCCCGGTACGAGGCAGCGACCGCCGCTTCAGCAGTTCTGGCTGTAGGACCAACTCCTTCACTCATCGCCCTATACGTCTTCTCAACTCGGTCCCAACGATGATCACGATCCATTGCATAGTATCTACCAGAAACAGTACAGATTCTTCCGAACCCTATTTGTCGTAATTTTTCATTCAATCTAGATAAATGCTCTTGGGATACAAACGGTGCCGTATCGCGGCCATCGGTGAATGCATGTATACATAAATTTGTACATTTGCGTTGAGCAGCCATGTCTAGGAGCGCATAAAGATGGTCAATGTGGCTGTGAACGCCACCGTCGGAAACAAGACCTAGAATGTGTACTGCCTTACCGCTCCTGGTGGCCCGGTCAAAAGCTTCAACTAAGGCAGGATTACTAAAAAAGGTTTGGTCCTTAATAGAGGCGTTAACAGCCGGCAAGGACTCGTTGGCTGCCTGGCCCGAGCCGATCGTTAGATGCCCCACCTCTGAGTTGCCTCGTTCTCCTTTTGGTAAACCAACTGCTATGCCAGAAGCTTCTAACGTCGAGTATGGGAAAGTCTGTTTAGCGCTATTGAGAAATGGTGTTTTTGCTAGTGAGATGGCATTACCTCCCCAGGGAGGAGCCACACCCCAACCATCTATCACGGCAAGAACTATAGGTTTCGGTCGCATTTTATTGAGGTGTTAGTAACTGTCGTTCAATCGTAAGAAGTCTTCGGTACTTAGTCATCCGCTCTGGATGAGCTTCGTTTGGTGCACCGGACTTTATAAACTGCGCTCCCGTTCCAACTGCGAAGTCGGCGATAAAATCATCCAACGTCTCGCCTGAGCGATGAGAAACGATTGTTACCATGCCGGCGGATCGTGCCATTTCCATGACGGTCATTGTTTCACTGACCGACCCGATTTGATTGAGTTTTATGAGGACGGCATTAGTTGTTTTCTCTTCAATGCCTCGTTGCAATCTTTGCGGGTTGGTTACATATAGGTCGTCTCCAACCAAGAGAATTTTTTTATCTGTAGCAACGGATTTTTCAACTTGCAGTAGAAACTTAGACCAATCTTCCCAATTCTCTTCGGGAAACGGATCTTCAAGTGAAAGAATAGGGAAGTCTTCGAGAAAACCTAAGTAACGGCTTGGCGTCATATCGAAAGTCGGTGGAACGTTTGAAGCGGCAACATCCAGCGCCAAGGAGACTTCTTCCCACTTCTTGTAACCAGAGTCCTTAATTGCTCGAACTAGGTAATCACAGGCCATCTCATTAGTATCTAAATTAGGCGCATAACCACCCTCATCACCAAAACTACGACTAATGTGATCGGCATCCATAATCTGCCCCAGGGTTGTGAAAATTAGCTGTCCAGCTGACAGTTGGTTATGGTAGCCGCTTAACCGGTCCGGCACTACCATAAATTCCTGAATATCTAAGTTGTTTGTTGCATGTTTACCGCCGTTAATAAGATTAAACATCGGAATTGGTAAGGTAAAGGATTTTCGATCAGCCAGCGTGGCGATATAGCGATAAAGCTCTTGGTCGGTCGTTTTAGCGCCAGCACGTGCGACAGCCATCGAAACGCCAAGAATGCTATTGGCGCCAAGTTTGGCTTTGTTGCTAGTACCATCTAAGTCAATCATCTTTTGGTCTATTAGCCGTTGGTCCGTAACATCAACTCCGCGTAAAACCGGCTCAATTAATTCGCTGATATTCTTTACTGCTTGACCGACTTCGACTATCGAAGCTTCAAAAGCTCCCTTCGAAGCACCGGCGGGAATAGCAGCCGAACCAACAACATTGTTGTCCGTTTGGACCGACGCTTGAACAGTGGGATCTCCCCGAGAATCGTGGATGATATCCCCCCACACTCGAAAAATCTTAGACATTACAGTTTGGCTAGCTCACTTTTCAGCAAGACAATCGAATCTATGGGCGTTGGGTCAACCCCGTAGACACCAGCGAGAAAGAAACTAAGAAGGTCCCCAAAATGTAGAAATAGAAGTTGTTCAGCAAGAGGGGATCCTGACTTCACAGACAACGGAACTAGTGGAACGTCCTTTTCTCCCAATACTTTCTCGATTACTTTTTTACGAGCAATGTTTCTAGAAAACCCATATTGGGACTCTAGAAATAGCACTAGTAATTTCTCCGGAACCGCAAATTCGGTTCCAACGACAACGTTATGACAAGCTTCTGGCAATGTCGCTGCCAATGCAAACGTTTTACTATTTTCGTTCAGTTGGTTTTGGTATCTCTTGGC
>JBBTZC010000034.1:3560-10007 GCA_038078495.1 Patescibacteria group bacterium
GTCTCTTCGGTATCTCCGGAATAAGAGACCGCGATAAGTAGCGTCCTACTATCAGCCCAGCCCGGCAATCCGTAATCAGCCCAGACCGTGACAGGCTTAGCAAGCTTACCTCCAAACAAATCAACTAATAATGCTCCGGAGATTCCAGATCCACCCAAGCCAGCGATAATAATCTTGTCGAAACTACTACTAGTAACTGGTAGGCTTTTTATCCAATTACTTGTCCAAGCTTTCTCGAGCTGCTCGGGCAGGTCAAGCATCTTCTCCATCATTTTCCCGGAATCCTCAACTACGATTTGCCCTTCTGCCATAGAATTAAGCGTACTACGGAAGGAGGCTTTTGAGAAGCAAGACGTGGCTTTATATTGATGAGATTGCTCTCGTGGACCGGATGGGAATTGGACCCACTACTTCCTCAATGCGAATGAGGCGTTCTACCGATGAACTACCGGCCCGATACATTATGCCACCAGTTCTTTCTCGCTTTTTGCTCGAAATGAACTACCGGCCCTTATGGTGATATTTTACCTTAAAATTTGGTAGAATTAACCTATAATGGGCGAGTGGCGGAACGGTTTACGCGTTGGTCTCAAAAACCAATGGGAGCAATCCCGTGTGGGTTCGAATCCCACCTCGCCCACCGATGCCACTTAAACCAATTACTTTTACTGAGAAAGATTTAAAAAAGTTATTTAAGCCCAACACTCCAGTAGCTAGAATTTGGCGACAGGTTCGTCGTCTTATGGTTGTCTGTATCTGGTTTTTGATCATATTCGGTGTTTTCTTCTATGCCATTAACGGACCTGCTTTTTGGCAACGAGCAAATTTTGCAACTAGAGGAATTTCTAACGCCCAGCCATTAACAGTACTTCCTCCATCACCAACGGTAAATTACGACCCCGAACTAATAATTTCTAAAATTGGGTTGCGAGCACCCGTCATTTATGACGCTACTTATAACTCAATACTGGAGAACCTCCGTAACGGTGTGGTGCGTTATGAGGGGACGGCTGATCCGGGTCAAGTTGGCAATCTTGTAATCGTCGGGCATTCTTCTGACTATCCTTGGAGTACGGGAAATTATAAAACAATATTTGCGCTACTTGATAAATTGGGGATTGGTGATGAGATTGTTTTACCGTACGAGACTAACAGATATGTGTATGTTGTGTCGCAAACAAAAATTGTCAGACCAACGGATTTAAGCGTTTTAGGACGAACTGCCAGTCCAAATTTGACTTTGATTACCTGTTATCCGGTCGGAACAACATTAAACAGGTTGGTTATTACGGCTACACTTTCCGCGGGACCTGTCGGTTCAAGACAAACAACGGAACCCTTCCTGGGCGAGAGATTAACCTCGGGTCGTTAATCTAAATTACCAGATGATATAGTTAAGTTAATAAATTTTGTTGCTCCGCTGTCAATAATTGCCAATTGCCAAGTAGGGGGGTATAGGGCAAGCGGTAATTTTACCTGATCCTGTGAACGGTAAACTAAAAAATCTTGGCTACCGGTTGGCAGGAAAATCCGCAATTCATCTCCCAGTTGATACAAATAATAATTGTTAAATCTGTGCGCTTGGAGCGGCTTAACACTAAAGCGATTTATTAGTTCGCCGCCATCTCTTAACTCACCCCCAACAAGTTCAAGTCCGAAATCTATATCTTCAAGAATTTTGATTGCCAGTGGAGCCGGAGTGGTAGTAATTAACGGTTCTTTGGCGATAAGCGTTGGATCGGTGATCAATCCGACTTGGCCCTTAGAAAGCCGAAAAGTTTGTCGCCAGGTTTGGAAGCCTGGTTTGGTTAATTCGACGACATAATTATCCGGTGAGAGATTACGAATCCGGTAGGGGATATGGTCCGCGATTTTTTTCCCATCCAATAAAACATCAACATATTGTGGAGAGCCATCAATTGCGATTAATACTGTTTGCTCAAATGAGCCGGTAGTACTGTTGAAGCGTAAGCCGTTTGCCCAGACTACCGCGGCAGAAGATATTATCAAAAAGGCCAGCACTGCCGTTATCGCGACAAAGGTTGCTGTGAGTTTTTTTCTTCTTGCTTCCATTTCTTCTATTGTACATTCTTGTTTCGGAAAATATTAGATATTGGTTGATTGCATTTTTTGTTCGACAGGTTAGAATGCGATTACATGATCCGACGAATCGGCGTAGATTTGGGAACCACCAATATCCTTGTGTACGTGCCAGAGGGCGGTATAGTTATCGACGAGCCGGCTGTGGTGGCGTTGGACGTAAGCGACAACAAAATCGTTGCTTACGGTGAAGAAGCTCGAAAGATGCTCGGTAAAACACCTGAGTCAATTAATGCCGCTCATCCGTTAAAAGATGGGGTTATTGCTAGCTTTAAAATTACAGAAGCGATGTTGCGCTACTTCATAAACCGGGTCTCGGGACGCCTAAGACTGTTTCGTCCTGATATCATGGCCGCAGTTCCAGTTGGAGTTACCTCAACCGAACGGAGAGCCGTTGTCGATGCCTGTATAGCAGCAGGGGCTAAAAATGCCTACTTAATAAAACAGCCGATTGCCGCGGCACTAGGTGCAGGAGTGCCGATAGCTGCACCTGAAGGACATCTAATTATCGACATAGGCGGCGGAACTACTGAGGTTGCAGTAATCTCGCTGGGCGATGTCGTTGCTTCTGCGAGCGTACGAGTTGGTGGCAATCGCTTTGACAGCGCTATAGCTGCATTTATCCGCAAAAAATATTCATTAGTTATCGGGGAACAAACAGCCGAACAGGTGAAGATTAAGGTTGGTACTGTCTTACCGATGAAGAAGGAACTGCAGATGGAAGTCTCTGGATCCAATTTCGTAACTGGGCTACCAGAATCCATAATTGTATATTCTTCTGACGTCCTCAACGCCGTTCAAGAAGAGCTGCAAGAGATAATCGCAACAGTTAAAACAGTTCTTCAGAAAACTCCACCAGAGTTAGCCTCAGACATCATGGACAAAGGTATGATTATGACAGGAGGGGGTTCGATGATTAGGAACTTGGACGGATTACTGACAAAAGTCACAGGTGTGCCGTGCCAGTTGGCCGAAGAACCGAGATTATGCGTTGCCAAAGGAACAGGAATTGCCGTTGAGCATTTAGATGAATTTCTACGTTCAATCTTGTGGGCAAAGAGTTAGAATAAACACATGAAGATTGGTATTGATGCTTCCCGAGCAGTAAAGAAAATACGGACTGGGCCAGAGAACTACTCGTACGAAATAATCCGAGCCATTTTAAAGTTAGAGTCTAACCACCATTTTATTTTATACGCTCCCCACTTGCCTCATAACGATTTTCCATCAGGAGGCAATATTGAGTGGAAAATACTGCCACAACAGAGGTTGTGGTCACAGTTTCGGTTGGCAAGTGAAGTAAATAGCCGTCCCCCAGATGTGCTTTTTGTACCCTCCCATGTCGTTCCATTGATTACTCACTTACCCTCGGTTGTAACAATTCATGATTTAGCCTTTAAGTATTTTCCTAATTCATATTCAGCGTTTGAGCGTCGTTACCAGAATTTTTCCACTGGTGTCTCTGTTGCTAAAGCTATTAAGATCATCGTGCCATCAGAAGCAACTTTAGCTGATTTAGTTAAGTTCTACCCAAGCGCTAAGAATAAAACAACAGTCATCGCTCACGGTTACGATAGGGATTTATTCAAACCCGTTAATGGTAAAGAAACTTCACCACAAAATGATCCTTACATTCTTTATGTTGGTCGTATCGAAGAAAAAAAGAATCTTCGCTTATTGATCGATGCTTTCACGCTCATTTCAAAAGAAAAAAAGAAAATTAACTTAGTCTTGGGAGGAAGAAACGGATATGGATTTGAAATGATCCAGGAAAAAATCCGACAACTGCCGAAAGACTTGCGTGATCGGATATTTCAGCCCGGACATTTGCCAAGATATGACATGATTCGTTATCTCCAAAACGCAACAATTTTTGCTTTTCCGAGCCAGTATGAGGGGTTTGGTTTATCTGTTTTAGAAGCGTTGGCATGCGGATTACCGGTTGTTTGTAGTGATAATTCTTCTCTACCAGAAGTAACTGGTGATGCCGCAATTTTATTACCGCCAGCCAATCCACTTGCATGGGCATCGGCGTTTAGTCGAATCCTAAATACCCCAGAATTAGCCACTAAAATGCGTCAAGCAGCTATAGAACAGGCAGAGAATTTCTCCTGGCAGACGGCGGCGGAGGAGACACTATCGGAAATAACCCATGCCGTTAAAAAGTGAAGCTCGCATTTTTGGCGTCAAGATCGACAGATTGAGCTGGGCAGAGCTAGACGAATTCTGCAGAAAATCTCTTTTGGAAGATTCTCCAAATCATATTGTTACTGCTAACGGCGAGATCCTACTAAGGGCTCACGACAACAAATCTTACAGAGATCTCCTGAATTCAGCTGAACTGGTTATTACAGACTCAACTAATGTTTCTTGGGTTTTAGCGCTTAAGGGAAAACCAACCAGTGTTACCCAAGGCGCCGATTTAGTTAATCACCTTGCTAGAATCGCTACAGAAACACGCTCTTCAATATTCCTTTTGGGTGCTAAAGACGGGATTGCCCTTAAGGCGGGAGATAAGCTTAAAAAGATGAATCCCGGTCTAAGAATCGCTGGCACAAGTAGTACTAATCCAGATGAAGTTCACACCATAAAACAAATAAAAGACTCTGGAGCAGATATCGTTCTCGTAGCCTACGGTGCCCCCAAACAAGAGGAGTGGATAGCTACACATAGAAATGAGCTTGGGGCTAAGATTCTTGTTGGAATCGGTGGCACCTTTGACATGCTTGCTGGTGTTACACCTCGAGCACCATATCTATTACGAGCGCTACGGCTGGAGTGGCTCTGGCGTTTACTACTTCAGCCAACCCGTATCGGTCGTATTTGGCGAGCTGTAGTCATCTTTCCGATGAAAGCGTTAATTAAATGAAAATTAGAAGATATATTTTCAACCTTTCTCCCTACAAAATCTAAATGTAAGTTTTCCGGTTGATAAGTTACGTTATCTGTGATACTATTTACTTAATCCAGGTTAGATCCTGGTTATTTTTAAAAAGTAAGGAGAGTATAGAAATATGGCAATATACACTTTCGCGAAGCTCGTGGTTCCGCCATTAAAGGAGAATCCTTAATGGCGATATACACTCGCTCAACGCTCGTGGTTCCGCCATTAAAGGAGAATCCTTAATGGCGATATCACCATTTGCGGCCGCGATAAATCAGCTTGCTGACGAACGCGGACTACCAAAAGACATTATTATTGACACCATCGAAGCGGCGGTTGCCGCGGCGTACCGTAAAGATTACGGTCAGCAAGACGAAGATATTAAAGCCTCACTTGATGAAGAGTCTGGTGTTTTTCACGTTAAACAATGCTTTGAGGTGGTTGAAGAACCGGAAAACATCCACGCTCAATTAACTGTAGACCAAGCCCAAGAGATGAAAAAAGGTTCAAAACTTGGAGATACTATCGAAGTTGAGCTTGAACCACATGAAGATTTTGGTCGCATTGCCGCAATGACTGCTAAGCAGGTAATTTCTCAGAGATTGCGTGAGGCAGAAAAAGAAATTCTCTACGCCGAATATAAAGATAAGCAGGGTCAGCTAATCAACGGCTACGTCCAGCAAGTCGAAGGACCGAACGTTATCCTTAATATTGGAAAACTTAATGGCTTAATGATCGCGTCAGATCAGATCCCAAACCAGAATTATTACCCGGGTCAGCGTTTGAAAGTTCTGGTGTATACAGTTGAAGAAACTCCACGTGGACCACGTGTTCTCGTAACACGTTCTAGCGCCGACTTTATTACCAAGCTCTTTGAATTAGAGGTACCCGAAATTGCTAGTGCCGCCGTTGAAGTGAAGGCAATAGCTCGTGAAGCTGGCGTTAGAACTAAGATGGCTGTCGTCTCTAACCAACCCGGACTTGACCCAGTTGGTTCCTGTGTCGGTCAGCGGGGTACTCGAGTACAGGCAGTTCTCTCGGAAATTGGTGAAGAAAAGATAGATATTATTCTCTGGAACGAATCTATCGAACAGTTAATAACCAACGCTCTTTCACCGGCAAAAATTGACAAAATTACGCTTCGTAAGAAAGCTCAAAGTGCTTCCGTAAATGTACCGATTGATCAGCTCTCGTTAGCGATTGGTAAAAACGGCCAGAATGTTCGTCTGGCAAGTAAACTAACTGGTTGGGAGATAGACATCGTCAAGGAAGACGCTGCCGCTCCTGCAAAGCCAGGAGTAGACATCGTCAAGGAAGACGCTGCCGCTCCTGCAAAGCCAGGAGTAGACATCGTCAAAGAGGGAGAGGAAAATAGACACAAACCTGAAGCCGACGTAGAAGATGTGATCGAAAAATCAGAAGAAGCTCAACCAGAAGTAGTCGAGCCTACCACGAGCACCGAA
>JBBTZC010000034.1:10107-13921 GCA_038078495.1 Patescibacteria group bacterium
CCACAAAAAAGACGACAAAGAAGCCAGCCAAGAAAGCTAAATAACGACGTTTCTTGGGAATTTTGGCAGTTATACTCTTTTGAACGGTTCCAGCTCTGGTACAATACTCCAATGCAAGAAGATTATGATTTTGAGTCCTCAAGGACGAAAAACGAAAGCATTCCTTAGCTAAAATATAATGCAAGAAGATTACGACAATCTAAAAAATCGGCTTAGTGAGACAGCGCAAAAAATTGTTCTAGATTGCGAACAGATTGCTCGTGCCATGGATACTGGGATAGACACCCAGCATTTATTGGTATCTCTGGCTTCTAATCAAGGTACAATTGCCTACGAAATCTTACGTGAATTGATGGTAACGCCCCAACGTATCGTTTACTTGTTACAGAACCCGGATTTTAAATTAAAAAATACAGATAATATTTCAGCGGATTTCAAACGTGTGCTTAAAACCGCTACCCAGAGGGCTGTTGCCTATCAGACGCCAACGGTGGACTCTGAACATCTGTTACTGGCACTTTCAACCAACAAAGAAACTAACGCCTACAAGATTCTGTCCGGCTTAGCCGTTGAGCCAAAGATGCTTAAAGACCAGCTTGAGGGTCATTTTGGCCAAGTCCAGGAAGCCATTAACACCCTACCAGACTCCCAAGGGGGATCGATGGAGGAGATGGAGGAGCCCTTTGCACAATTTGCCGGACCGCCACCACGAACCCAATCTCGAGCCAAATCAGCCCTGGACTATTTTACGACTGATCTGACAAGAGATGCTCGCAACGGTAAATTAGACCCTGTAATCGGTAGGGAAAAAGAAATTCAGCGGATGAGCCAGATTCTTGTCCGCAGAGTTAAAAACAACCCTGTTCTAACCGGAGAACCCGGTGTCGGTAAAACAGCGATTGTTGAAGGTCTAGCAACACGAATTATTGCGGGAGACGCCCCTCGTCAACTAGCTGACAAAAGGATACTAAGTCTAGACTTAGCGCTTTTAATTTCCGGTACAACCTATCGAGGACAGTTTGAAGAACGGGCAAAAAAACTTGTCGATGAAATTCTGAAAGTCGGAAACGTCATTCTTTTTATTGACGAACTTCACACTATTGTCGGAGCCGGAGCGGCTGAAGGGTCAGTGGATTTGAGCCATATTCTCAAACCAGTTCTTTCCAAGGGGCAATTACGCTTAATTGGTGCCACAACCAACGATGAGTATCGAAAATACATTGAAAAAGATCCAGCCTTGGAACGGCGATTGCAAAGAGTCAACGTCGAGGAACCTACGGTCGAACAAACCATAAAAATCCTCAAAGGATTAAAGAAAACTTACGAGAAACATCACGGCGTAACGATTGACGACGATGCAGTTGAGGCCGCGACAGAACTTTCGAAGCGCTACATCAGTGATCGTTTCCTGCCAGACAAAGCGATAGATCTGATCGATGAGGCTGCTGCTGCCACCCAATTAGAAGAAAGACAACTAAAGATTTCCAGCAAGATTACCCAACTTGAACACAAGCGAAACGAGGCCAGCCAAGAACATATTAAAGCCGGCAATGAGTACGATTATGAAAAAGCCGCCAGTTGGCGTGTTTTGGAGTACCGATATTTGGACGAAATCGAGAAACTTAAACTCAAATTGCCGAAGCGAACAATATCGCCCGTCATCGGTCGCGAAGATATCGCTAAGATTGTTTCTATGTGGACCGGGGTTCCGGTAACGGCTTTGGCCAAAACCGAACAGGTGCGGTTGGTAAACTTAGAAAAAGTTTTAAAGAAACATATTGTCGGGCAAGACGAAGCTGTTAGTGCTATTTCTGGAGCAATCCGTCGCTCAACGGTTGGTGTTGCTGATCCAAATAGACCCTTGGGTTCATTTATTTTCCTTGGTCCAACAGGGGTAGGGAAGACTGAATTAGCACGCGTTCTTGCAAGAGAAGTTTTCGGAAGAGACGAGGCATTGATAAAAGTAGATATGAGTGAGTTTATGGAGCGCCACAACATATCCCGTTTAGTGGGAGCGCCCCCAGGGTACGTTGGGTATGAGGACGCTGGTAAGCTTACCGAAGCTGTTCGCCGTCAGCCGTATTCGGTCGTCCTTTTGGACGAAATTGAAAAAGCTCATCCCGATGTCTTCAATATGCTTTTGCAGATCATGGAGGACGGCCAGCTCACCGACGCTAAAGGTCGGGTCGTTAATTTCCGCAACACTATCCTCATTATGACATCCAATATCGGCCTGGTAGAGTTGAACCGCCAGCAAGCGATTGGTTTTAAGGTCAAAGATGGAACAATGGGTGAGAATCGCTACGAAGAGATTAAAACCCAAGTTTTAGCCCAACTTAAAGATAACTTCCGACCTGAGTTTATAAACCGCCTGGACAAAGCAATCGTTTTTAAACCGCTCGGCAAAGAAGAGGTCAAACAGATTGCTGGGCTACAAATCGAGAGACTGATTAAACGATTGGTGCCAGAAGGAATTGAAATCCAGATAGATGAATCTGCTCAAGATTTCTTAGCAGAAAAAGGATTTGACCCAGAGTTTGGAGCTCGCCCAGTTCGGAGGGTAATTACAGAGTACATTGAAGATCCACTCTCAGAACTCCTTTTGACGGGTAAGCTAAGTAGAAAGTCTCCTATCCGGGTCTTACGCAAGGGTGAGAGGCTAGCTTTAGTTAAGTAGTTTTTTGCTCACATTAGGATTGACTTTCCATGCTATATATGGTATAGTTGGCACAACCCAACAAGGAGGGATGTTCATGAAAACAGGGATGTTTTTCGGAATTCTGTTTTGGCTGGGAGCAGTAATGCTTCTGGCAACGGCTGGATTACAGTTGTCGAGTGCGGTTTGGCACGAGACCAGAATCCAGTCTTTGTCGCTCGACGAGCGACTGATGGCTCGCCTCGAAGCTGACGAAACCCAGGTCGAGACGATCGCCTCGACCAACGCCAACCTTGGCTGGCCGGGGATAATCAGTGTCACTGTCGGGGCCTTGGGTTGGTTTTTCCGACCGTTGCCTCGTCGAAACAAAAAGGTTGAAGATTTTCCCGGTCGAGCCGACCCTGAATTCTTCGATCGTCTTTGGGGGGAAACCTCCTCTGACATTGGCGGATACAAAATATCTCGCCAATAATGATCCACGCCCTCGGGGATTTCCCCCGAGGGCGTTGTGCTACGTTACTGGACGATGCCAAGCCGTACGGCCAGACAACCAGCCGCCACCCGACGATTGTGATGTTCGATGCCGTAACGGTTGTAGAGGTTTTGCAGGATCGCGCCAACTTCCTCTTCATTGACTTGAATCGCACGAGCGATTTCGCGATTGCTCTTCGTGTCAGCGAGCAATCTAAACAGGGTTTTGTCGCGCTCACTAATATTCACTGCCGTGGACGCAACTGGCTGGTTAGGTAAGCTTAAAGGTGCCATTCTGCCATCTCCTTCGTTCAAGATATCGAAATCCTAAACCAGTTATTTTGGTTAGTCAAATCGGGATTTGTTCGGTTTTCCACATTTCCACAGAGTTATCCTCAAGCGTAGATGAAAACGAATATGTGAGTATCCCCAATAAAACCCGAATAGAAAAATGGGCCGCTTCGTCACTGAAGCGGCCGTCCTTGGCGGGGTGGGAGAGTTAATCCCTCATAAATGATGGCTCATACGGCATTAGCCCGAGGCGAGTTGCCCTCCTGAAAGCCTGGACGCGGTTGCATACCTGAAGCTTATCGTAGATATTCGCCAGATGGAAATCCACGGTTCGCTTCGAGACAAACAACACGTCGGCAGCTTCCTTGCTACTATGGCCCTGAGCGATTAAGCTCA